>JANPJE010000291.1:0-5061 GCA_031425355.1 Spirosoma sp.
CCTTTTTGGTTGAATCTATACCTCATAATTTCTCATGAATTTGGGTCAACAACTCCGCCGTTCGTCGGCGCATTTCGCTGACGGGTTGGGTGAAGTTATTATGCATAATACTGAAATAGAGTACCTTACCGCGTTGCGTGAGCACATAACCGCTTAGGTTATATACCCCGGTCATCGAACCGGATTTGGCAAAAACATAAGGCCTGCCATTCATTGCCACACTCCGCAGCGTACCCGACTGCCCAGCGGCTGGTAACAACGTAAAGAGTCGTTGCTGAGGCACTTTTGCCCAAATACGTCCGAGTAAATCAATCAATACGTTAGGTGTAAACTGGTTATAGCGCGATAAACCGGAGCCGTCGACCCACCTCACCGAAGCCGATGGGTAACCCAGGCTGTTGGCAATCCGGCGCAACTCCCCGCCCGGATTTAACGTAGCCGAATGCTGCTCGGCAGAGGTCATAAAGAAAATCTGTTCGGCAAACTGATTGTCGCTCACCTGAAGCATTCGTTTGTAAAGCGAGTCGGCAGATGAGCCGCGCAGCAACCGAGCGTTTGTCGGTACGGGCACGTTGACAACCCCAACCGAACGATGGAGCGTATCGGAAAGGAGTTGGGCCGCCAATCCCGCCGACCACCGAAAAGGCACATCCTGCGACCCGGCTTTCATGTCGGCTGAGCGCGTAAACTGGTTGCTGAATTCGGCCCGACGAACATCCGACGTTGATTTTGCTGCCCCTGATACGTGCATGCTATCAGCAAATCGGCGCGGGCTAATGGCGTTGGCGGCACGGGTATTGAAACGGACCACGTTTCCGTAAATGGGTAAAGAAACCAGTTCCGCCGAATAATCGTCATTGTAATCGTCCCAGGCCCAGCCTGGCCCAAAACGCGGGCCATCGTAATTGGCCGGGGAGAAAAACAGTCGCTCCGGGCGGTTGCGCAGAAAAGCGAGCGCGGTGGTATCGGGCAGGTCGGGGTGGAGCAAAAGCGGGTTGCCGGTTCCCCAGAAAATCAGCGAATCATTACGGACAACGTAGCGCAACACGGGCAGCGAGTCGCGCAGAGAAAGCAGACCGGCGTAAAAACTGAACAGCTTGGTGTTGGATGCGGGCGTAAATGGCAGGTCTGCGTTATGCTGGATCAGTGCCCGTTTCTGCTGAGGATCGTACAGAGAAACACCCGTAATATGGTCAGTGTAAGCCGGTTTTGTTCGCAGGTCGCGGGTGATGCGCCGGGCTGGAGAACATCCAATGATTACCAATAAAATCAGTAACGGTACGAGTGCTTTCATCGGGTACAGGGTAGGATTTATGGACAGGATTAAGTTTAGAGAAAATTCTGTTAAATCCTGTAATCCTGTCTAAAAAACAGACTACACATTACTTTTTGACTACATTTTCCCCCGGCAACAACCACACACCCCGCGCCGATTGCCCGTAAAATGACGTACCGAAGGGAATTTCCTGCCGACGTACTTTTCCGTTTTTCAGACGTACACCAACTACCGTTGTCCGGGAATCGACGGGTGTAAACGTTTGCGATGGCTGCATGGCAAATATCCGCAGCGGACCCCGGTTTTCGGTTACGGCCAGCCGACAGTGGCCTTGTGCATCCGGGAAACTGACGATTGCTTTAGCATTGCCAGGAACGTAGAAACCAGATTGCGCCAGGGTGAGCGTCGAGAAATTACCTTTGCCGTCTCCTTTCAGCACTAATCCGTTAAAAGCATCCATCCGTCCCGCCACCAGATCGCTGCCGTGTTCGTTACCAACCAGCACGGCGTCTAAGTTGCCGTCGCCATCAACATCCTGCGACAGCATCCCAAATACGGGAGCGGCCTGCGCCGTAACGGGCAATGGCCGAACCTCAAACGTTCCGTTACCTTTGTTTTCTACATAACTGCTCATCAAGTAGTTAGCCGATAATTTCAACGCTTGACTTCGCTCGTCTTCGGTCAGAATCTGACTCATCGTTGCTTCCCCAAACGGCCCGTATTTGATATATCGTTTCTTGATACCGATCATCTGCTTCACCATATCATCCCAGCCAAAATACGGGTACTCGTCATACTCGCCTTTCGCATTTTTAAAATAAACCGATGGGAAGGCATCGTAAAAACCGTTGTTATCGAAGTCACCGGCGTAGATACGTACCGGGTGTTCGGTGCTGGCCCGAAGTAGATTATTTTGTCCCACATTGCCCGCCAGATAGTCTACGTCGCCATCGTTATCGAAGTCGCCGGGTGTGAGTGAGTTCCAGAAACCGGCTTTATCAGACAGGCCGCTATTGTCGAGCGGCTGGAAACGGCCTTTCACATTGCGCAGTATGGTGAGCGGTGCCCATTCGCTAGCAAGCATGAGGTCCATGTATCCGTCGTTGTCAAAATCCGTCCAGAGTGCGTCGCAGGTTAAACCGCCTTTGGCGAGCGTTGGGGCCAGTTGAGCCGTTACGTCCGTAAAGCGGGGCTGGCCTTTGCGGCTGTCATTCCGAAGCAGATAACTCGGCACCGACATCGGATATTTGTACGGTTCGACGCGCCCGCCAACGAACAAATCGAGGTCACCATCGCGGTCGAAGTCGGCAGCTTTTACGCACGAGCCATTTACCCGGAAGTTGGGGAGCGCGTTTGGGTCCAGCGTAAAATTGCCCTTACCGTCGTTCATATAGAGCCGGTGCCGCATGGCTTCATTCATTTGCTCGGGCGAAAATTCGGGACTTCCGCTGGCTGCGTATAAATCCAGATCGCCGTCGCCATCCGCATCGAACAGCAATAGTCCGGCATCCTCGGCTAATTTTGCGGACATAGGCTTCAACACAAACCTTCCCGTTGATTGTTGCAGAAGAAGTTCCGTCGAGTATTTAGAACTTCCGCCAACAACTATATCCACCAAACCATCGCCGTTTACATCGCCAGCGGCAAGGGCCGGACCGTATTCCGTAAGTTTGTGCAGGAGTGTTTTTTGTCCGTTAAAATCAATAATGTCCCTTTCCTCATGCCGATACGTTATGCCCAGATCAGCAGTTACATCCTGCAACAGCGTTTTAGAAACTGAACTTATAGCATTCGTTGTGGATAACTGGGCATCGACAGCTTTAACCATAATCGTCTGGTCAGCATTGACGCTCGGCAGGATTTGCACCCGACCACCGGGCCAGGTTACTTTCAGATTTTTGATGGTCCTAGCGTTGCCCAGTCCGAGGTGCGCAACTGGCTCTACGCTCGACAGATAACCCCGGTAAGGCGTGTGTTCGTAGAATTCTTTTCGGCCATCCGGCAACTCATACTCTACCAATGCGCCAATTCCCGCCCGATTTGCGCCATCACCCTCAAATTGAATTCGGAGGTAATGCGCGGCTTCCGATTTTTGGTCGGTCAGATTGTTTTTATAGACAAAGGCTTCGTCGTTAATATTGTTGATGACGTAATCCAGATCGCCATCGCCATCGAAATCGGCATAGGCCGCCCCGTTCGAGAAACTCGGTTCGGTCATACCCCAGCCTTCCGTTACGTTCTCGAACTGCGCATTTCCTTTGTTTCGATACGCATAGTTGCTGACTTTTACCTGCGGCATTTTCTCGGTCAGGCCTTTGCGGAGTTCATCGCTCAGGTATGTGTTAACCGAACTGTAATAATTCGTAAAATCCCGGTCGGTTATATCGCGCGGAAAACCATTGGTAATCAACAGGTCGCGATGACCATCGTGGTCAAAGTCGGCCAGCAGGGGCGACCAGCTCCATTCCGTTTCGGCCACGCCCGCCAGCATACTGACTTCGCTAAAAACAGGCATGTTAGCGCCGGATGTATCCATACCGGTAGGCCGTACCCCGGTAGGCCGTATCCCCTGATTTAGTTGCAGCGTGTTGCGGGTGTATTGGTGTTCATAGCCCAAACGATCCCATTCCTGATAAGCGAAATAGCTGCTCGGTCCCATCAGACTTTTTTTGCGAAGGTTGTCTTCGGGCAGCATATCCATCACGATAATATCGGCCAGCCCATCGCTGTTGATATCGGCCACGTCATTCCCCATCGCCGACGAGCTGGTGTGTTTGAACAACTCACGGGCGCGGTTTGTAAAAGTCCCGTTCCGGTTGTTGATGTACAGCACATCGTTGGTGGCGAAGTCGTTGGTCACGTAAATATCCTTCCAGCCATCGCGGTTTATATCGCAGATGTTCAGGCCCAACCCGAAGCCTTCGGCCAGTATACCCGCCTGCTTCGTTACGTCGGTGAAGTAGGCATGGCCTCGTTTTGGGTCGAAATCGTTGCGGTAAAGCCGGTCAACATTGGGGGAAGAATCATCGTTTGCCTGCGTGCGGAGGTTAGCCGTACTGCGCGGGTCAACAACCTGATCGACCAGTACGAACAAGTCTAAATCGCCGTCGTTATCGTAGTCAAAAAAAGCTGAATGCGTTGTAAATGTGGTATCGGCAATGCCATAATCGACAGCCATTTCGCGGAATTTCGGCGAACCGTCGGCATCGTTCCCCTGATTGACATACAGCAGGTTAGCGCGTTGTGCCGCCTTTTTATGGAGTGTATTCGATACGTACACATCTAACTTACCATCGGCGTTTATATCCACCACCGACACGCCCGAACACCAGCGGCCACCGCCCCCAACGCCCGCCGTCTGTGTTACGTCTTTGAAATGAAAATCACTCTTTCCAGTCCCTGTCTCATTGATATACAGCCGGTTGGAAACCTGATTGCCTGCAAAAAACACATCGGGCTTTTGGTCATTGTTGAAATCGCCGATGCCTACGCCCCCACCGTTATAGATGTATTGATAGTTGAGGATATTGAGCGTATCACTATCGGTGATGGTATTGGCGAAGGTGATGCCGGTTTCCGACGAATCGAGCCGCTCGAACAAGGGCTTTTCGCGGCAGGCAGTCAATAGAAAAAGAAACGCGACGGGCAACATCAGCCATGCGCCGTTTCGATAAGGCATTTTCATGAATAGGAATGCGCCGTTTACGGTGGCAAAATGAGGAGAATACTGTCAAATTTACCGATAAAAAATACCCCACCCCAACCCCTCCCCTAAAAAAAGGGGA
>JANPJE010000292.1:0-5267 GCA_031425355.1 Spirosoma sp.
GACCGAACGGCGCGTCGAGGCTTTTCTGGAAGAACTGCTGATGCTCATTAAAAATAAAGTGCTGACAGAAGGGGGTAATCTGACCCAAACGACGGTGTATTGGTTCTTCCCGGCCAGTATGACACCGGGCCGTGTGGGCCAACTCCGTGCCGACTGGCAACAGCTCTATGAACGCTACATTGGCGGATCGGCGGGGCGGTTGCGCGAAGTGTCGGAGTCGGTGGCGCCGTTCTACTATTACAAGCAGAATCCTACGCTCAGCGCGTCGGCACGGCCCGTTATCAACGTCGATATTGGCGGTGGCACATCGGACGTAGTGGTGTATGAACGCAACGAACCTAAGTTACTGACGTCTTTCCGGTTTGCCGGAAACGCTATCTACGGCGATGCCTTCAGCGAGTACGGGGCAGCCAGTCACAATGGTTTCGTTCGTAAGTATTCGGATAAAATCCAGACCCTGTTAGACAGCCAGAGCCTCGGCAATCTAAGCGACAACAACCGGCGCATGCTGGACACGAACCGCTCGGAAGACATTATGGCGTTCTGGTTTTCGATTGAGAAGAGCAACGATGTGAAAGCCAAAAGTATGCTGTCGTTCAACGGAATGCTGGCAAGAGACGAAGAACTGAAAGTAGTCTTTGTGCTGTTCTATACGGCTCTGCTTTATCACATTGCGAGGCTGATGAAATACCGGGGCATTGGTCTGCCGGGAGCCATCACGTTCAGCGGAACGGGATCGAAAGTACTGACGATCATTAGTGCCGACGACCAGATGCTGGGTAAACTGGCGCGGGCTATTTTCGAGAAAGTTTATGAGCAACCGTACGATACCAGCGGCCTGACACTGTTTTACGAACGTAAAGGTCCGAAAGAAGTGACTTGCAAAGGCGCTCTGATGCAACCTGCCAACAGCCGCCCGGTCGATACCGAAGCGATTAGTTATGTGTATCCGGCAACGTTCAACGATGAGTTCCCAAAACTAACCCATGCCGACCTGAGAAGGCCGGAAGTTGTTGATTCATTGCTCAAAGAAACCAATGCGTTTATTGATTTCTTCTTCGCGCTGAATCAGCAGTTCAGCTTTGCCCGAAATCTGAACGTGTCGGCTCGGTCATTAGTGGTGGCGCAACAGGAATTGCGGACGCACTTAGATACATCGCTTATGGATGGTATCCAGCGCAGAGAAAGTGACGTAGCAGCAGAATACAGCGGTATGAGTGATGCCCTCGGCGCACCGATTGAGGAAACGATGTTTTTCTATCCGCTCATTGGTGCCATCAACAAGATGGCAAATGCACTGGTGTAGATTCGGTATCCGAGGTGATTGCAGTGATTGTGGTGTCGGGTTCTCAAACCCGACACCATAGTAAATAGGTTGATTAGTGAAGTTTCGAGAAACCTCTTCAGTGTCAGGTTTGAGATTGCACCGCACGGGCGGCCCCGCGCAACGACGGACCGTCGGCCACCCGGCCTGTTACCACGATAACCCTTTCGTTATTAGTCTTTTTTATGCAAAAAATACCTTATCTCATCATTTCACTAATCGTATTTCCATTCGTCTGTTTCGGCCAGAATGCCAACCAGACGGCGGTCGATACGCTTACGAAAAACGTAGCAATTGCCGTTTTCGGACATCTGCAACAGTTGCCGAATAACGGAAAAGCTATGCAGATTTATAACGAGTTGATGGCCTGCGGGGACGGTTGCGATGCGATGGCGATTATCAAAAGCACTGGTGGGTATGACGCCGTTGGAGTTAAAATGGAAGAACTGGGCCGGATAAGAAACACGGCTCAATTTCAGGCCATGCCGCCCGAAAAGGCAAACGCGGCCATTCGGCGGGAGTTTGACCAGTTTTACAGGAAACACAAAACGGACAAAAATTACGGTGCTCCGCTGAACTTGGCGGTTCAGGCTCAGATACTCGCCAAAATTGACGACCTGCTACCGCCCGCCGTTGCGCCGGAACCAGCAGCAGTCGTTTCGGAAAGCAAAGCGGCAACCATTGCGGTTGCCGCTGGTGAGTCGGAGATCGACCCGGCGGCTTTTCAGCTAAGTCAGTTGGAAACTCGGGCAAAACAGGCTGAACAAAAACAACTCTGGATGATGATAGCAGGTGTTATTGCTGGGTTACTGCTGGGTGCGGGAGCCGTTTACTTACTGGCGTATCGTGCTCTGAAAAATGAGGTTGATCGACTAACCGATGAGAATGCGAAACTGGCCCGTCAGAATGATGGCTTACGTACTAAACCAGCCAACGAACTACGCCAGCCACAAGGCGATTTTCGGCAGAAAGCCAGTGCCTACGATGCTATTCTGGCCGAGTTAGGAACGGATAATCCATTGACCGTCATTCGGCAATTGAAGCAGCAAACCAGCGATATATCGCCAATATCTGCGTCTGTTGTCCGCTCCGGCGAGCCGGTTGTGGAGTCAATTCAACCGGTCGAACCGGAAGTGGTTCAGGTACAACCCACTCCTGTTCAACCGATTGACCCCGCACCTGCTTCAGTACGTTCGGAGGTATTTTACTTTCCGCCCCCCGACCCAACCGGCCAGTTCGACTCTTCGCAGAAGTCCGGTTCGCTCTCTCCTGAGTCGGCGTATCGGTTTAACATAAATGCCGACCAACCCGATCTGGCGACCTTTCGCTTTGAATCTGAACCAGGTCGTGTGGCGCGGTTTCTAACGTACCGGAATTACATGATCGAGCCCGCCTGCGACAGTGAAAACAGTTATACCACCACGCATACCCGCATCGCTATGCGTCGGGATGGCGATGCTGTGCAGGAAAATGGCGTTTGGCGGGTGAAAACAAAAGCCCTGATTCGATATGAGTAACAGGTTTACAGTTTTTGACGTTTAGTTTACGGTGGGCTGACGCACGTGTTGCTGACGGGGTGGTCCGGCATTCCGGTCCGCTACCGTAGCGACGGGCCGCCGTAAACCAGATACCGTAAACCGTGTACTACAAACCGTAAACCAGACACTATGCACCGTTTAGTTATTTTCCTGCTACTTCTCAGCACCCTGCTTTACCTGTCCGGTTGTTCGGGTTGCTCCCGATCGGGCAGTCATCAGCCGCGCCGAAGCAAACGCAGCACCGCCGATAAACCTGTAGCCGATACGGTACGTCCAGTTACGAAACCAACACTGACCCAAATTGGCAGTGGTCCGACGGAAGTGGTCATGAAAAAGGAAAATGGTGTTTATAAAGTACCTGTGATCGTAAATGGTACGCTCATGCGTTTCATTCTGGATACAGGTGCCAGCCTGATTTCTATTTCGTCGGCCGAAGCCGAACTTATGATGAAACAGGGCACCATTACCGAAGCCGATATTGTCGGACAATCGCGGTTTCAGGACGCTACGGGAGCCATTTCGCCCGGTGCCATTGTCCGGCTTAGATCAGTGCAAATCGGCGACCGGGTACTCAAAAATGTGAATGCCAACATCGTTACCGGCACAAAAGCACCTTTATTGCTGGGACAGTCGGCCCTATCCCAGTTTGGGAAAATTTCGGTAGATTATAAACGAAATATTGTGACGTTCGACTGAACTTTGTAACTATGGTTTATAGTTTGCGGTTTGTCGTTTGATGATCACGTCAAACGACAAACCGCACAAACGACAAACTAATTAATACCTGTGACAGAAACCGAAATAACCGACCGACTTCGCGAAGCCATTGTGCTTAATGGCCCCGACATTTGGCGTAGTAACGGCTATCTTCAGGATGCTCAACAAGCGGGCCTTTCACTGGCCGACGCGATTAAACGGGCTACGGAAATCACTCAGGAAGTTGATAACAACAAACTACTATTTCAGAACATACAGGCCCGCATTGCCCGACTTTCCCAGCCGTCGCGCCATCAATTAATCGAGCAGGACCTGAACCAGATTATCAATGCAGCCAGTTCGCTGAAATTGTCCGCCGATTTTGTGCGCAACCAATGGGTGCCAACAGTTTTGGCGCAGATCACGGCATCGAAACAACCGGCTCCAACCCAACCCACCATTGTTCCTCCCGCGCTTACTGTCATTGAGCCGGTTGTTTCGACACCCGATACGTTCGAGGAATTGATCGAAAGTGAACCGGAGATAATCGAACCGAATGTACCTGCTGCTGAACCGGTTAGGCCATTTAGTCCGCCAGTCGAGCCAACGCCGGTACGTCCGGTAACTCCGCCCCCGCCCGTAGTAGAGCAGCCCGTAAAACCATCTGGCCCGCCCGAACCTGCGCCGGTTGTGCGGTCGTTTACAGCCACACCCGCCCGTGTGCGCAAGGGTCAGCCCGTTACGTTAGACGGGGATGTTGAGAACCTGCTGGCCGTAACGATTGATGATTTGGGAGAAGGTTTATCACCTAAAAATAGAGGATGGGTAAAGCCAACTAAAACGGCCGAATACACGCTTTTCGACGCCAATGATAATCCCTTGAGCACTGTCCGGGTGGAAGTTATTCCCCCGGATCGAAGTGGCGTGTATGGCGTTTTGTTTGCGCTGGCGTTGCTGGCGGTGATTTACTGGTTTATCAAAAGCAATAACGCCCGCGAGAGTGCGCCACCGACGAAGCGAAAACCAGAACAAACAACGCGTTCCCAGCCTAACGATCAGCCAACGCGCAAGACTCGTGTCAGTCAGAAAAAGACCGAACCTGAACCAACCAGCGAGGCCAGCGACACACGTATTAAACCGACCAGCGAGCCAATCGCTTCAGTGCCTGATGTAAAAAAAAAGGTTGAGCCACCCATCAGCAAACCAGTCGAACAAACTACATCCCCGGCTGAACCAGCTATAAAACCGTCTACTCCGGCCGATGCCCGACAGGGGAAATACGAGGAATCGTTCGGCGATAAACCGTATGATAAAGTCGAACTGGGAACCGACGAACGCGGCTGGCGACGTGCCCGCTACAAAGGCCGCTGGGGCTACATCAACGAAGATGACGAGTGGGTTATCAAGCCTGAATATGAAGCTGTTACACCCTTTCGGGGCAATACCGCTGCCGTATTTCTGAACGGACAACTTATGACCATCAACCGGGCGGGCGAGCAGATCAAAAAATGAGCCGTAGACCTTATTGCACCAATAAAAATGAATCCCCGATTTGTTCCGAAACAAATCGGGGATTTTTGATTAACCCTTTTTTGCTTTCTTTTCGCGCTTCTCCTCTTTTTTCTCTTTCGGAGTTTTCGCGGGTTCCTTTTTTTCGCTTTTCTGGGCGTTCTGACTCTTTGCCATAGTAATCTGATGTTTATGTGGTT
>JANPJE010000293.1:0-7710 GCA_031425355.1 Spirosoma sp.
CGAAGTGCTTTCCACTCAAATTATAGCTGCTTATTTACAGCACAATACGATACCAACACAATGGCTCGACGCCCGGCAGTTGATTCGAACAGATATGACTTTCCGCGAGGGACGAGTTGACTGGACCGAAACAACCCGATTGATAAACGAAGCCATAACGAGCAATATGGTCAATATTACGCAGGGTTTTATTGGTCAGACCGCAGATAAGCGAACAACGACCCTCGGCCGGGAAGGGTCCGATTACACAGCCGCCATTTTTGCTTATTGCCTCAATGCCGAAAGCGTAACCATCTGGAAGGACGTACCGGGCGTGCTCAATGCTGATCCCAAATGGTTCGATGAAACGGTGCTTCTGGAGAAACTGACGTATCAGGACGCTATCGAGTTGGCCTATTATGGCGCAACGGTTATCCACCCGAAAACCATCAAGCCGCTACAAAACAAAGGCATACCGCTCTACGTTCGGTCGTTCCTGAAACCCGACGCGCCGGGAACCGTCATTGGCAATTATGAGCGGCATCTTCAGGTGGCGTCGTTTATTTTCAAGGTAAATCAAGTACTCATCTCGCTTCATCCAAACGATTTTTCATTCATTGCGGAGGATAATCTGAGCCGGATTTTTGGCCGTTTTGCCCAGGCTTGCGTCAAAATTAACCTCATGCAGAATACCGCCATCAGTTTCTCGGTAGTTGTCGATAACAACCCTGACCGGATGCCCGCCTTACTGGATCAACTCAAGCAGGATTTTCGGGTTAGCTACAATGACGGACTCGAATTAATTACGATCCGCTATTACGATCAGGGTACTATTGACCGCGTGCTCGTCAACAAAAAGCTGTTGCTGGAACAAAAAAGCCGCTACACTGTGCAGCTCGTCGTGAAGGATCTGGGCTGAGGCCGTGCCCTCTACTACCGGATGCATTACGTTCATTTGCCGTATCTTTGATCGAGAGCATTACCAACGCAATATATGTATTACGGCTACTTCAACGGCACGATTGCCCCCACGGACCAACTCGCGGTTGGCATCACGGACCTCGGCCTGCTCCGGGGTTACGGTCTGTTCGATTATTTCCTAACCTATAATGGTCGTCCATTTCAGTGGGAATGGTATTGGGAGCGGTTTCAGAATTCGGCTTCGCGAATGCACTTGTCGTTGCCGCTCAGCAAAGTAGAAACCCAGGCGGTGGTGATGAGTTTGATCGAGCGGCATGGTGAGTCGGCGGGTGTGCCGGGCGATGTTGCGTTTCGGTTTGTGCTGACGGGCGGCTACTCAACAGACAGCATTAATGTTGAGCGACCAAACCTGCTCATCCTGACCGAACCGATTCATCCCATTCCGGCGATTCAGTATGAGCAGGGAATCAAGGTTATTCTGGATGAATACGTTCGGGAAATGGCCGAAGTGAAAAGTACCGATTATAAGCGGGTTATCCTGATGGCCGAAGCGATTCGGGCAGCCCGAGCCTCGGATTTACTGTATCAGAAAGGGGGCGAAATTAGTGAACTGAGCCGGAGTAATTTCTTTATTATTAGAGGAGAACGGCTCATTACACCCAACCGGCACATCTTGCACGGCATTACCCGGAAAATGGTGATTCAGTTGGCTCAGACGGATTTCCAGATCGAAGAACGTCCGGTGTTGCTCTCCGAACTTTACGACGCCGACGAAGCCTTTACAACCAGCTCAACCAAGAAAGTGCTGCCTATTACGCAAATCGGTGAGCTGACCATTGGCGATGGACATGTTGGCCCAACATCCAAATTTCTGTTAGAGCGATTCGATGAGTTGATTAAAGGCTGGTAAGAGCTGGCAAGCGTATTGTCTAATCATTTCCTTCGTCACCTGCTGCTCCTGCCCGATTCGACCGATGCAAGCCAAACCTGTATAGTTTAAAATAAATGACTCCGTCGCCGGAACCGTTGGCCCGTTGAAAAGAATGCCGATGATCGGAACTCCCCGGCTGCGGCAAACCTCCACCGATAGTAACGTATGGTTGATACTGCCCAGATAATTTCGGGAAACCAGCACTACCGGCAAGCCCAGACGCTCGATTAAATCAATATTCAGCGTCTGGTTATTTAGCGGCACCATCAGGCCACCAGCCATCTCGACAATCAGATTACCAGTGGTTTGGGGTAATACTATTTCGTTCAGATTAATCGTGATGCCATCAATTTCAGCCGCTGCGTGGGGCGACAAAGGTTCCGTTAGCCGATACGCTTCGGGATGAAATTTCGAGATTGGATTACTGACCAACCGACGTACCGTATCGGTATCAGAATCGCTTAACGCGCCAGACTGAATCGGTTTCCAGTAATCGGCTTGCAGGGCTTCAACCAACACCGCCGACGCAACCGTTTTGCCAATCTCCGTGCCAATGCCGGCAATAATAAATTGGCGGGAATTTTCTCTCATAAAGCAGGTTTATCAATCAGAGCAGCTTGCAGAATAGTTAAAAGCTGGTCTATTTCGTCGGTTGTGTTGAATGCATGAATGCATAACCGTAACCGTTCCTGTCCAGCCGGAACGGTAGGCGAAAGAATGGCTCGCACATCGAAACCTGCCCGCTGACATTCGTTGGCAACGTACCGGGACTGCTCGTTTCCCGCAAGTAACAGGCACTGAATGGGCGACTGGCTATTCGTCCAGGTAGTACCCGGCAGTAGTGCCCTTACCTGCCCACAAAAATAGGCAAGCTGCTGATGGAGAAGCGATTGAACGCCCAAACTTGCTTGTATCTGCTCGTGCGCACACCGGATAGCAAGCAGACTATGAGGGGGCAAAGCAGTAGTGTAGATGAACGGACGGGCAAAGTTAATCAGGTAGTTCCGCAACACGGCCGGACCAACGACAACGGCCCCATGCACACCCAACGCCTTCCCGAAGGTATGCACCCGAGCCAGCACCCGATCCTGCAAGCCCATTGCAGCCACTAAACCGTCGCCGTTTTTCCCGTTTGGCCCGGAGCCATACACGCCTGTCGCGTGGGCTTCGTCTACAATCAATGCCGCGCCATACGAGTCACAAAGGTCGGCCAGTTCACGTAACGGAGCTAAATCGCCATCCATCGAATAAACCGATTCAACCGCCACAAACACGTTTCCACCTTGCGATGAAGCCTGCTGTAATTTGCCGGCAAGGTCATTTAAATCATTGTGGCGGAAGCGATGGCGGGTAGCCGCACTCAGTCTCGCCCCGTCAATCATGCTGGCGTGAATTAATTCGTCGGTCAGGAGCGTATCGCCGGACCGGGGCAGGCAAGCCAGCAAACCAATATTGGCGTCGTAACCGGAGTTGAAAATCAGGGCCGCTTCCGTCTGATAAAAGCGGGCCAGCTCCTGCTCTACCTCATCGGCCAGCGTTGTTTGGCCCGCCAGAAGCCGGGAGCCGGTTGCTCCCGTTCGAGCGTCGATACGTTCGGCATCTGCCCGCTGAATGGCTGCTTTGAGCTCAGTTGACCGGGCAAAGCCGAGGTAATCATTTGAGCAGAAATCAATGAACGCGTCAGCAGTGCGAAGCTGACGCAACAACCCGTTCTGCTCGTAAGCGGTCAATCGCTCCGATAATGTATGAATAACAGGTTGCGTCAGAGTAGGCATGGCGCAAAGGTAAAGCGTGCTAAGTAAACGATTAGCAGCATTAGACCATCAATCGCTGAAATGTGTGTAAGTCTTTACTTATCCACAATTGTACTGTGGATAACTGCCGTATACTGATTGAATTACCGTACACAAAATAAAGAAATGCTTTAAATACAGCAAAAAGAACAACTATAAATACAGTTATTGACTGATTTCAAGAATTAATTTACCGAACTGCTTTCCAGCATCCATCTTTTGCAGCGCTTGTTCTACAGCAGTAAGCGGGAAAACCTCATCGACGACGGGCGTAATCTGATACGTCGATACAAAAGCAAGCATGTCGGTAAACTCCCGTTCGGTGCCCATAGTCGAGCCGAAAATAGATAGCTGTTTGAAAAAAACTTTTGGCGGGATGATGTCAGTGATATTGCCCATTGTGCCCCCGAAGAAAACAATTCGTCCGCCCGATGCGGCTACGTCAATCAGCTTTGCGAAGCCAGGTCCGCCCGCACTATCGACAATGACATCGAAGTATCCGGACTTTCCACCCCCGGTTTGAGTCATCAGTGTTTTTGACCAATCCGGTTCACGGTAATTAACACCGCCCGTAGCACCCAGATTTTTTGCTTTATCTAATTTTTCGTCGGAGCCGGATGTCACCCAGACCTCAGCACCGGCAGCTACGGCAAATTGTAAGGCGAATAAAGCAGCCCCGCCCCCAATGCCGGTAATCAGTACTTTTTCGGGGGAGCCGGATGTGTGCAGTGCTGCCCGCGACATAAGTGCTCTCCAGGCGGTCACACCCGCCAGCGGAAGCGCGGCTGCCTGCTCAAACGACAGGTGCGCGGGTTTGGCATGAACATACTTGGCTCCAACAACAATGTATTCTGCAAACGTACCATTGTCGGGCATACCCAGAATTCGGAAGTCAGGACCATAGAATTTCGGGTTATCGCCCCAGTGCATTGCCGGATTGATAATGACAGACTGTTCCCGCCAGAAAACATCGACACCGTCGCCTGCTTCGGCCACTATACCTGCCCCATCGGACCCCAAAATTGCCGGCAATTTAATGCCCGGATATAATCCCTGCTGAACAAATACGTCGCGGTGATTAAGGGCTGCGGCCCGGAGTTTTATGAGCATTTCGCCCGGACCGGCAACGGGCATTGGCACGTCGATAAGCTGCACAGGTTGGTTTTTTTCGGCGAGAAGGATGGCTTTCATGGCGTATATTTGCTCCCAAAAATGGGCTGATGATTCGGTTTTTCAATGAGGACGTTCCCTATAAACTTGCCAAAAAACAAGTGATCCGTCAGTGGCTTAAACAGCAGGCCGAACGGGAAGGTTATGCGGTAGGCGATTTAAACTACATTTTCTGTTCCGATGAGCATGTGTTGCAGGTAAACCGCGATTATTTGGAGCACGATTATTATACCGACATCATTACGTTCGACCAGAGCGAGGAAGAAGGCAAAATCGAAGGCGATATTTTTGTCAGCGTCGAGCGCGTAGCCGACAATGCCATGCAAGTGGGTGTTTCGGCAGAGCAGGAAATGCACCGGGTATTGGCTCATGGGCTGCTGCACCTTTGCGGCTATGGCGACAAAACCGATGCTGACGTTGCCACAATGCGTGCCAAAGAAGATGAATGGCTCAGCCATTTATAGCGTACTTTTCCTCCATAATTCTCTTATGCGTCTATTTCTTTATTTCCTGCTATTGCTGACGACTACCGGGCTGGCGCAAAAGCAAATAACCATTACGATTGACGACCTGCCCACTGTATCGAAATACCATACTACGCCCGAAGGACGGCTCCTTCTGACCAGAAAGCTATTAGCCCATTGCACTACATTTCGGGTTCCGGCCATTGGGTTTGTTGTCGGCAATTTCCTGCGAGCCAACGGTCAGCCTGACTCTACGCAGGTAAATCTATTGACAATGTGGCTGGATGCTGGTTTGGAATTAGGCAATCACACATTCGCGCACAAAGACTATAACCTGATCTCGTTTGACGAATCGAAATCCGATGTTGTTGGTGGTGAACTTATTGTAAAAGATTATTTGCAAAAACGGGAAAGGCCTTTCCGTTATTTCCGGCACCCTTATTTGCGAAAAGGCGATACGCAGGCAAAAAAGGATTCACTGGAAATATTTTTGCGGCAGCGCGGCTATCAGGAAGCACCCGTCACTATCGACAATTCGGACTGGCAGTTCTCCCGGGCTTACGATCATGCCCTGTTGCTGGGCGACACAACGCTGGCGGCTACTGTAGGAAGGCAGTACATCGACTACATGAATGACTACGTAACGTATTATGAAGCACAGGCCGACTCGCTGTTTGGTCGGGCCATTCCGCAGATTCTCCTGATTCACGCCAACACGATCAACGCTGACTATCTTGACAAATTATTGCTTCGATTAAACCAGCGGGGTTATTCGTTCATTCCATTAAGCGACGCCCTGACTGATCCTGCTTATCGGTCAACTGACCATTATTATGGACGAGGGGGCATATCGTGGTTGCACCGGTGGGCATTGACAAGGGGCAAGAAAGGGGCGTTTTTTAAGGGAGAGCCTGAAGTGCCGCTTATGGTTGATGCATTGGCGAACAGGAAATTATAACCCTACCCGGCTGTCATACCGCCATCTAATTGAAGGGCCTGCCCCGTACAAAACGAGTTTTCGTCGGAGCAAAGCCACAGAATCGCCTGGGCAATTTCTTCGGGCTGACCAAACCGGCCAAGCGGGATCATCCGGCGCATACGGTCCTCTATGCCGGGAGCCGCATTGATGAGTTCATCGACCATCGTGGAATGCGTATAAACCGGGCAAACGGCGTTGATTCGGATATTCTGCCGGACATATTCCAGCGCGGCCGTTTTCGTTAACCCAATAACCGCGTGTTTCGATGCGCTGTATGGAGCACCCATCGGCATGCCGCGCACACCCGCAATACTCGATACGTTCACAATTTTGCCCCCGGATGGATGTCCCCCGGCGGGAGGGTTCTCGGTAGGATTTTGATCGTTCTGCTGAGCCATCATCTGCCGGAGTTGGGCCTGCATTCCATAGAATACACCGCCAACATTTACAGCCATCATCGTGTCAAAATCCTGCTTTGTCTGGTCAGTAAACCGGCCATATTTCCCACCGATACCCGCGTTATTAACACCAATGTCTAACCGGCCATAGGCGTCGACTGTTCGCTGAATGGCCGAATCAATTTGCTGAGGGTCAGCCACATCACAGCGAATAAACGAAGCCTCACCCCTTAACTGCCTGATTTGCTCAACAGTTTCCTGTCCACTTTCTTCGTTAACATCAGTAACGGCAACCCGTGCGCCCGATTTCGCGAAGGCCAGCGCTGTTGCCCGTCCAATGCCTGACCCCGCACCCGTGATAAAAACAATCTGATCTGTAAAATTCGACATACGTAGTAGAGGAACGACTGGAAGAATATGCCGAAAATAGGTCTATTTTGTGATTTAATTGCCTATCATGGAAAACAAGATAAGTCGCTACGTACTCATCGGCACGATTAGTATTATCCTTATATATGCCGTTGCGATTGCCGGACTGAGTTGGCTGAATGGCGACGACGAAACGGCCTCGATGCCGGTAGTTGCAAAACCGGTAATCAGTCAGATTGAACAAATTGGGCGACGATCTGAACGGGGTAATTTATTGGGAATTCAGCCCTGGATGGAACCGGCCGACTACCGAAACGGCCTGACATTTCGCGAAAAACTGCAAACCTACCTGCAAACGGCTAAAGATAGTGGCCTGATTATTCCCAAAAAGACAATTGTGATTTTACCGGAATATCTCGGCACCTGGCTGGTAGCTATGGACGAAGCCAATCGTGTTTATACCGTCAAGACTGTTCAGGAAGCATTAACGGCAGTTGTAGTAGGCCACCCGATTGATTTCTGGTCGATGTATCGAACCGTTCCCGACAGTGTGGCTGATAAAACAAAATACACCGTTTTTGCGATGAAAGCCCGGCAGATGGCGTACGAATACCAACTCACCTTTGATATTCTGGCCGCGCAGTTCGGGGTGACGATTGTGGCGGGGTCAATTTTATTACCAAATCCATCCGTTAAAAACGGAAAA
>JANPJE010000294.1:0-13753 GCA_031425355.1 Spirosoma sp.
AGTAAGGGTTTCGTTCCAGTTCATGGTATGTGCAGATCATCAGGTACGCCAGAGTGGACGTTTAATCAGGGCGGCAGCACCCGTTTTCTGTTAGTCGTATCCTATTGAAAAATAGTAACAGTTTCGGCAACAAACTCACTATCAGTTATACACGTCAAACTATCAGGCCATTTACCATTCAACTTATAACCCGATTCGTTTACAACAGCGACATATATTATACTTTTTACCACCTCTGGAAACTTATCAAGAAATCACACGCTACGTCAAAAATTATTAGTAATCGGTAGAATTATCAGGCTAAATCAGAATCAAACTTTTTTTCAGCATCACCTGCGCTTAACACATTCGCTATCAGTTAAATACATTATTGTTTTTCGGCCTGTAAACGGAACCATGACGGCTTATAATCGGCTCACTTTTCTGGTGTAAATCCCGGTCCCATGAGCAGTTGACCCGGTCGCTGGTTGGTGTGTCGACCGTTTTCGATAACCGGCGTTCCGTTGACGATTACCCACAAAATACCCGTTGTGTAGGCGTGGGGCTGGTCGTAAGTAGCGCGGTCGGCAACGGTTTTTTCGTCAAACAACACAATATCAGCCGCGTAGCCGGGCCGAAGTAGTCCCCGGTCAGCCAGCCGGAACCGCTGGGCGGGCAGCGAAGTCATCCGCCGGATGGCTTCTTCGAGCGGAATGATGTGTCGTTCACGGACGTAACGACCCAACACGCGGGCGTTGGTGCCGTAGGCGCGTGGATGTGGCATACCCGACCCCAATTTAGCCACGCCCGCATCGGACGCGATCATGGTATTCGGGTAGCGCAAAATAGTCTCGACATCGGTTTCCGACATGGTGTGGTAAACCATTTGTATGCGTTTCATGTCGGACTTTTCCATGAGATCCATGATTAAATCAGCTTCGGTAGCGGCTGTATTTTTACGCCCTAACTTCTTATTTATAGCACTGATACTCATCCCGTTAAGAGTTGTATCGGCCTTGTAGCTGGCAACAACGGCGTAGGTATAATCCTGACGCAGGTTTTTCTTTAACCCATCCAGCATCTCAGTTCTGATTTTAGTGCGCATGACCGGTTCCCGAAAGCGGGCAAGTACGGCGGAATCACCATCGGCCAACGCCCACGACGGCACAATACTGGCTAATGAGGTGCTGGATGCCGTGTATGGATACTGGTCCACCGTTACGTCCAAGCCCTCCCGCCGGGCCGCTTCGACCAGCGCGACCGTTTCGGTGCTGCTGCCCCATAACGATTTGCTGGCAACTTTAAAATGCGATATCTCAACCGGAATGCGGGCTTCCCGACCAATCTGAATCGCTTCTTCGATGGCCTGTTTAACATCCTGCCCCTCGTTGCGGATGTGCGATGCATAAACGCCACCGTAGCGCGACGCCATCTTGGCTAAATTGACCACTTCGGGCGTGCGGGCATAGGTACCGGGCGTATAAATCAGGCCGGTCGATAAGCCCACAGCACCATCTTTCATGGCCTGTTCCACCAGCGTTTCCATAGCGGCCTGCTCGCGGGCGGTCGGGTCACGGAACGCCATTTTCATCACCTTGAGCCGCACCGAGTTATGCCCGATCAACGACCCGACATTCACCGAGACGCCGGTCATTCGGAGCGTATCAAAATACGTTCGCAGATTCGCACTCGACCCGCCACAATTCCCCGTTATCAGGGACGTAACGCCATCATACACGAAATTTGGTGCCCCCGGCTGCTCTTCCAGGCTTCCTTCCAGATGCGCGTGTACGTCAATAAAACCGGGAGCGACAATCAGGCCTGTTGCGTCGATGGTTCGTTTGGCATCGGTTGCAGCAATCGTCCCGACCCGAACGATACGTCCGTTCTGAACGGCGACGTCGGCATATACCCAGGGGTTACCCGTTCCGTCGATCACCCGGCCATTTCGGATAACCAGATCATACGATTGGGCGAACGTCAGGCAGGGAAAAAATAAGCAAACGAGTATATACAGGTAACGGTGTTTCATGCGATGGAAAGTTAACCATGAGGGGCACAGCAAGTTACTCAAAACCGGTTTGGTTATCAATACAGCGACTTGTTACCAATTCGTATGCCCGAATAATTCTTACATTTGGTCTGTCTTGCCCACGCACTCAATGAAACGATTCCTGATTGCCTTTCTATTATCCGGTTGCCAACTGATGAGTTTCGCCCAATCAGCAAAACCCATTTTTCCGGTGCCGTTGAGTCCGCGTCTGGCCAATTACCAGATCGACGTAACGCTCGACCCCGTCACCAAAAAACTCACGGGCCGCGAAACGCTGACCTGGCGTAATCCGTCAAATGATGTGATTCGGGAGTTGCAGTTCCACCTGTATCTGAACGGGTTTCGCAACGATAAATCGACGTTCATGCGCGAATCGGGCGGGCAGTTGCGGGGCGAAGGGATTGACCTCAATGCGAAAGAAAATCCGTACGGCTCTATGGATGTTGTGTCGATGACCGTTCGCGGTAAAAGCCCGAACGCTTCGGAAACGCTGGCGTATGAGTTTATCCAGCCCGACGACCGTAACAAGGACGACCGCACCGTAATCCGCGTACCGCTGACTAAACCCGTCGGGCCGGGCGAGACCATCGTGCTCGACATTGTCTTTCGGGCCAAACTGCCCAAAATTTTTGCCCGTACGGGTTTCAGCCGGGACTTTTTTCTGGTGGGGCAATGGTTCCCTAAAATCGGTGTATATGAACCTGCCGGGACACGATATGCGTCTGTGGGTCAATGGAATTGCCACCAGTTTCATGCCCACTCGGAGTTCTACGCCGATTATGGCGTTTATGACGTAAATATTACTACGCCAAAAGAATATTGGGTAAGTGCTACAGGTCTATATCAGTCCGAAAAAATTCATAAAAACGGCACCAAAACCATTCTCTATCATGCTGAAGATGTGGTCGATTTTGCGTGGACAGCCTCACCGCATTTTAAGGTTGTTGAAGATAAATGGAAGCGGCCGTCGGGTGGGTTCGTAAGTCTGGAACTGGTCATGCAGCCCGAACATCTACATCAGGCGAAGCGGCATTTGGATGCGGCCAAAGCAGCCCTTGCCTATTTCGATAAACACCTCGGCAAGTATCCATTTCCAAACCTGACCATCGTTGACCCGCCCCTCCACGCCAGCGGCTCGTTTGGCATGGAATATCCGACATTCATCACTGCCGGGAGCGCGTGGTTTTTACCCGAAGGTGCACGGTTTCCCGAGCAAGTAACGATCCATGAGTTTGGACATCAGTACTTTATGCAGTTATTGGCTACCAACGAGTTTGAAGAAGCGTGGCTTGATGAAGGATTCAATCAATATTATGAAGGCCGGATTATGGACGAAACGTACGGCCCCCGCTCTTCGCAGATTGATTTATTTGGCTTCGGCATGGGCGATCTGGAAAGCTCACGGGATAGCTACGTTCATCAGGACAATGCGGCCATTGGCTCCTCGTTTGGCAATACGTGGCAACTGCCTGAAGGTCAATACGGTGTACTGACCTATTCCAAAACGGCAACCTGGATGCGGACGCTGGAGGGACTGGTTAGCCGGCGCGTGATGGATGAAATTATGCGGACGTATTTCAGCCGATGGGCTTTTAAACACCCCAACGGCCAGAACTTCATCGACATCGTCAATGAGGTTGTTCCCAAACGGCTCGGCAGCAAATACGGACCGGATATGAACTGGTTTTTCGATCAGGCTCTCTACGGCGATCAGATTGTGGATTATGAGCTTGTGTCGCTTAAAAACAGCCGAAAAAACGGTAAGCAGCAGTGCGTTTTAACCGTACAACGTAACGGCGATGGCAAGATGCCGATGGACATACTCGTGCATTTCGAGAATGGCAAAGAGTTAATGCTGTTCTGGGATGGCAAGAGCCGCCAGCGCCAGTTCACGCTCACCCAAAACGCAAAGGTCGTTTGGGCCAAGGCCGACCCGAAGCAGAAAATCTATATGGATACCAATCTGAATAACAACAGTTTAACCTTGCAACCGTCATCGGCTCCGGCAGCTAAATTTGCCACAAAATTTCTGTTCTGGGTCGAAAACTGGATGCAATGGCTGGCCTGGCTGGCGTAAGATGAAATACTCAAAAACCATGACCTTCTCCGAAATATCCGATCTCCTGACTGCTCAATTTAACGCTGACATACAAGTCAATACGCAGAATCTACAGCCGTATCTCACCGTTCCCGTAGATCAATTGGTTGGAATCTGTCAGTTTCTGCGCGACGATGAGCGGTTGTTCTTCGATCTGCTGGCGTGCGTTACAGCCATTGACAACGGACCCGGCGTGGATTCGCTGGAAATCAATACAATGGACGTGATTTATAACCTCACATCCATTCCCTACGAGCATAATTTAATGCTCAAAATTGTTGTATCCCGCAGCACTCCCAACGCAGATCTCCCATCCGTTCCGAGCGTATCGCACATCTGGCGAACCGCCGACTGGCACGAGCGCGAAGCCTTCGATTTGGTCGGTATTCAATTCACGAATCACCCCGACCTGCGCCGGATTCTGCTCCCTACCGACTGGGTTGGCCATCCGCTCCGCACCGACTATCAGGAACAAGAGCAATATCACGGCATAAAAACAAAGTAGAGCCGTGTGGTGTCGGTTTTGACCGCACCGGCGGCCCGGCGGGCTGGCGTTCCAGAAACCGACACTACAATCCAGAGCCGGACATTACTACCCAATGACCGAATTTTGAACCAACTATTGACTGTTTCGGGATTTCGTTTGTTATTGCTTTATCTGTTTTCACTGAAGCAATGAAAAACCTCTGTCTATCCCTTTTCTGCCTGTTCGTTGCCACCCTTACTTCATTTCCCTTCCTCGCCAGTGCTCAAACTGACTCGGTCGTTGTAACAGGCCGAATCCGAAATCTGACGGCCCGACTTTATCGGGAATCCCCGACGGTGCTCATCAGCCGAAACAACATTCTGCAAGCCAGCCGTGAACTGGTACGTTCGGCCCCGCTCAACGTGGATGGTACGTTTCGGGTGTCAATGCCGCTGATTTATCCCCAGGAAGAGTTGTATTTCAACTATGGACGCATCTCAACGGCTTTTCTGGCTTCGCCCGGCGTATTGAGCATTGATTTAGATGCTGATTCGTTGTTTACGACTGCGGTTCCATTCAAATTTGGCGGGGTCAACGCCCAAGTGAACGGGCAATTTGCTCGTTTCAAAGCGTTTGAAGCAACATATCCGAACAAACCGGACGGCAAGAAACTGACCGATCAGATCAGTGATGAGGGCAGTAATAAATCGTTCGATATACTGTCTGCCGCTTACCGGGATGCTTTCGGGAAGTTCACGACCAAAGAAAAAATATTCCCGTTAGTGGCGCGTTGGGTTATGGCCAGCAATCGCTACAACGCGGCTGCTTTTTTGTACGATAAGGCCTCATTTGAAAACATTCAACTCCCTGCTCTATTGAATGATTCGCTTCGTCCGGCCAGTGATCCCATACTTACCGCAGCCCGTGCAACAGCCATGAACCGCTTTGGCAACTACGTTACGCAACGCGTTACAACCGAATCGGCGAATGGCCGCACGAATGGTTTGTCCGTTCGGGTATTGGCTGTGCTTCTCGACCGATACGGCAAAAATCTGACTGCCGAGGAGCGGATTCGACTCAATGACTACGCGCTTAGAAATACAGCCAGAGCGGCTGACCTTCGCTTTTTTGATGGGTTGGTGAAACGGAGTCCCGATACGCTCCAGCAGTTAGTCAACTACGAAACCCTGATTGGACGCAGCCGACAGCAGTTCGACAGTTTATCGGTAAATTACTTAACGGCCTACTGGTTAGCCAGTTCACTGCCGGGTTTAACACTCAATATCGCGCAATTGCTTTACGATTACGCCCGACCACAGGTGAAAGACCCGGCATTGATACAGTCGCTGGATGAACTGTACCGGCTCGAAGTGAAGGACAGCACCCGCATCCGGGCGGCTACACAAACGCTACGTAAAGCGGGTACCCGTACCAATAATCTGGAAATTTCACCCGGCGTATTTATCACCCGCGACGATCTCAACAATGGCTCGTCGTTGCTCGATAAAGTAATCAGTGCCAACCGGGGAAAAGTGATTTATGTGCTGCTTACCTCGGCCTCCGACGAAGCTGGTCGGCAGGCAGCCCTCGATGCCCAGCGCCTACGTAACGCGTACAGTTCCCGCGATTTTTCGGTGGTTTATCTGCCCATTCCCGGCACTGACAAAACGCTCTGGCCCGAAATCGCCACCCGTTATAACCTCTCCGGCGACCATCTTCTATTAACCGACGCTCAACTTATGGACGCTATCGAGCGGCTCCGCCCCGACGACGAAATTTCGGCAACAATAATTAACCGAGCCGGAAAAATCGTAAAACGAAACGCGCCCTTGCCGGGCGCGTTCGAGGAAGTTAGGAATGTGGTGGATAAAAACTTGTGAGGCTACCATAACCTCACAGGCCATACTGGTCGAGCAAATAAATCAATGCCGCCATTGAAGCCGCACCAAGTTCGAGTTCGCGCTGGCTGACAGCCTCAAACCGGTCAATTGTTGTGTGATGATAATCGAAATACCGCTGCGAATCAGGCTTGAAACCGAACAGTACGGTACCTGACTGCGCCAGTGGACCAATATCGGCCCCGCCCCCACCGGCTCCAATTTCCAGCAAGCCGTAGGGGGCGAGGAGTGGTTTCCAAGGCATCACTTTAGCGCGTTGCTCGGGCGTTCCTACAATACCGAATCCGCGTGGTGTGAAACCGCCATTGTCCGATTCGACAGCGGCAATGTGTTTCTCATTGTTCTTCTTCGCCAGATCAGCGTATTGAATGCCCCCACGCAAGCCGTTTTCTTCATTCATAAACATAACCGCCCGAATGGTGCGTTTCGGCTTGATACCAAGCGCTTTCATAATCCGCAGCACCTCAATGGACTGGACACAACCCGCGCCATCGTCGTGGGCACCCTCAGCTAAATCCCAGGAATCGAGATGCCCGCCAACAACGATAATTTCGTCAGGCTTTTCGCTGCCTTTGATCTCCCCCACCACGTTGTACGACTTCGCATCGGGCAGTGTTTCGCAATTTTGTTTGAAATAGAACGTCAGGGCAGGGTTTTCGGTCAACAATCTGCTAAGCAGGTCGGCTCCGTTTGTACTGATCGCTGCCGTTGGAATCAGTGGAACGCCCGTTCCATAGCGCATTCCGCCTACATGCGGGTTATCGTCGTGCAGATTAGTCATCGAGCGAACGATAGCCCCGACGGCCCCAAGTTTGGCCGCTTCGGTAGCTCCATTGGCGCGCTGATCGACGGCTCCGCCGTAGGCTTCGAACGTATTGATTTTGGTAGGGTCCATCAGGCGGTTAAAAAACACGATTTTGCCCTTCACTTTATCGGTGCCCAATGCCCGCAATTCGGGGAAGCTTTTCACTTCGATCACGGTCGCTTCTACGCCTTTCGGATTCGTTGCCACCGAGCCACCCAGAGCAGCAATCGGTACGTTCGTTTTCTGTTTTCCGACCCGAATAAAGGCTTCTTCTTTAGCACCTCGTACCCAGTGGGGCACCATCACATCCTGCAAAAACACCCGGTCGAAGCCCTGCTGCTCCATCACCTGCTTTGTCCAGTCAACGGCCTTTTGCGCCCCTTCTGAACCGCTCAGTCGCGGCCCAATCTGCTTGGTCAGATGCCGGAGCCATTCGTATGATTTCCCGTTAGCCAGCGCTTCATTGTAAATGCGCCGGATCGCAACCGAGTCGGCATTCTGGGCATAACTATAGATAGTGATCAGGCATAAGATCAGGGTAATCGCTTTTTTCATGGTTGGCGGTTGTATTTATTAAGAAGGCAATATACAGAAAGGCCCGGCTACCTCACAGCAGCCGGGCCTTCGTTACACTCTTTGATAAAACTACATATTGATTGCCCGGTTGTCCGTTGCGGCTAAGCAAGCTTCTTTAAACGCTTCGGTGTACGTCGGGTGAGCGTGCGACATGCGTGATACGTCCTCCGCCGATGCCCGGAACTCCATTGCGACAACGGCTTCGGCAATCATATCGGCAACGCGGGCACCAATCATGTGAACGCCCAGAATCTCGTCGGTTTCCTTATGCGCCAGCACCTTCACCAGCCCGTCGAGGTCCATGCTCGCCCGCGCCCGGCCCAGGGCCTTAAACGGAAACGAACCGACTTTATACGGAATATTTTCCTTTTTGACCTCTTCTTCCGTATAACCAACCGATGCCACTTCGGGCCAGGTGTACACCACACCAGGAATCAGCCGGTAATGAATATGAGGCTTCTGACCCACAATGGTTTCGGCAATAAACGTACCTTCTTCTTCGGCTTTGTGCGCCAGCATAGCCCCGCGAATCACATCGCCAAGCGCGTAGATATGCGGTACGCTCGTACGCAAATAATTATCGACCTCCACTTTACCCCGGTCATCAGTTTTCAGACCAGCGGCTTCAAGGTTCAATCCGTCGGTGTAAGGTCGTCGGCCAACCGATACTAAGCAGTAGTCGCCGGTGAGGGTGATTTGTTTTCCGTCGGGCGTGTCAACATTCACCACGACCTCATCGCCCGTATTTTCTACTTTCGTGACTTTGTGGCTGAAATAGAAATCGGCACCGAGTTTTTTAACCGCTTTTTGAAGTTCCTTACCCAGCGTTTTGTCCATTGTCGGAATCATCGAATCGGCAAACTCGACAAACGACACTTTGCTGCCAAGCCGTGCATAGACCGACCCTAATTCGGCCCCGATCACGCCCGCGCCAATCACGATCATGTGTTTAGGCACTTCGGGCAGCGTGAGGGCTTCGGTAGACGTAATGACGCGTTTTTTGTCAATCGGCATCGACGGAAACGACATGGGTTTGGAACCCGTTGCAATCACAATATTTTTTCCTTTGATGGTTTGTTCGGATCCATCGTCTTTGGTAATTTTAATCGTGTGTGGATCAACAAACGAACCAACTCCATGCAGTTCTTCGATTTTATTTTTCTTCATCAGGAAGGTAATTCCCTTAGTAGTCTGATCCACTACGTTCGCCTTCCGGGCAATCATCTGCGCCAGATCGACCTGTAAATCAGTCAACTTGATGCCGTGTTCGGCGAAGGTGTGAGCTGCATTAAAAAAATGCTCCGACGAGTCGAGCAGGGCCTTCGACGGAATGCAGCCAACATTCAGGCAGGTTCCACCCAGGGTTGGGTATTTCTCGATAATGGCCGTTTTTAATCCGAGTTGGGCGCACCGAATAGCACCGGTATAACCGCCCGGACCCGAACCAATGAAAATCACATCGTATTCCATGAATGAGATTATTTTGTTGTGGTCTGTGGTTCGTAGTTTGTGGTTTTACAGAGAAGGTGAGTAAAACACACCATAAGCCACAGACTGCAAACTATTTATGAAGAAAGCATTGTGACTGCAAATTTGGTTCAGAAATTGATTACCCAAACCGATTTACAAAAATTCGTGTTGGTGGTTCCGTAAGGCTGTCCCGATCTGAAGTCGTTTTAATCTGTTTATGCGCGTCAATCATCCCGTTTTTCTGCTCTTCACTTCGTTGTTAGCCGGTGGTTGTGCTGACCCGGTTCAAACGAATCAACCCGCTGTTTACTACGATGTTTCAGGCTTTGTGAAAAATCAAATCAAGGAGCTATCGACCCGTAAGCCGCTCATTAGTAAAGCAGTCGCCATTAATAAGGATCGAAATCAACAAACTACCCGCGATATCAACTGGAGCCGCGAACTGGAACTGTTTACACAAGCCGACATCAACAAACCAGCACTACGCAGCAGCTACCAGATTGCCCGGCCCGACTCGCTGACGTATCGCTACACCCTGAAAAATTCGGAAGAACGGCTAACCGTTCGGTCGCTGCAGGTAAACATAGATTCGGTGACGCGCCAACCTCGCCGGATTGTGGCCGTTTTGCAGACGAACAATGCACTTTATTCGTCGGAGCGGCATCTGCTGCTCGAAAGCGGTCCTCAGGCTGGTCAGCAGCAGTGGCGGGTGCAGCATTATAAGGTATCCGGCTTTCAAAAACTTCCCTATTTCGATAAAAACGAGTTTTTGGTGGAAGGACGGGTGCAGTAAGCAGTTTGACAATAAAGTAACGTACTGGCTTAAGCCGTTGCCAGATTTGACAGAACCGGCAGGATAAAGATAAAAGTTGTTCCCTCATTTGGGCCGGAGTGAATTTCGTAGCGGCCCTGCATCAGATCCATTCGGGCCTGAATATTACCAAGTCCCATGCCCGTTGCGTTGGCCGGATTCATTCCACGCCCGTTATCCTTCACAATCATATTCAGCTCGTTGCTGAATCGCCGGAACAAAATAGTTGCTTCGGTGGCTTCGGAATGGCGTAGAATGTTACTGCACAACTCAATACAAATTGAATACAAATTAAACTCCGCCGTTTTGTCTAAACGGGGTAACTCAGCATCTTCTAACTTGAATGTGATCTTCTGGGTGAGGTTGAGTTTGCTCACCAAGCGCGTCAACGCTTCCGACAACCCCTGCTTTTCGAGTTCATCAGGTTGCAGATTATGGGACAGGTAGCGAATTTCGGCAAAGGCTTCTTTTGTCATATTCAGCAGGTTATGATAAATCTGCTGTTCCCGTTCGGCCATATGAGCCGGATTCAATGCCGACATGCTGGTTTTGATAGCGGCCAATAACCCGCCTAAGCTATCGTGCAAATCGGCGGCCATGCGTTTCCGTTCGAGCGTTTGTCCACGCAGCAGCGCATCTTCAATTTCCTTGTTTTTGGCCCGTAACTGATCATTGGCCAATTTGAGCTCAACGGTTCGGGCAAATACTTTATCTTCCAGAGCATGATTAAAGGCTTCGATTTCAAGCTTCTGCCGGTTAATCAACCGATTTTTCCGATAGTAAACAGCCACAAATCCCAATAGCATAGCCAGTCCGCCTACCAGAATCACGCGCATCAGGCTTGCCTGTTCGATGTCATGGTTCAATCGGTCAATATGGGCACGCTGTTCCAGCCGACTCTTTTGCGATTCGGCCTTTAGGCGCTCTGTTTCAATACGTTGCCGGAGTTGATTGACCCGCGTTTGACCTGCCAGTTGGTCGCGTTCCGCTTCGGCCCGTAACCGGGAAATTTCCGACTGTCGACGAACATTAATTAGTTGTTGCTGTTGGATAAACCGTTCTTTATCGGCGGCAAGACGAACCTGATTGATGTCGTATTTTTTTTGCACAATCGACAATTCCTCAACCCGTTTCAGGTTTGTCAGGCTATCGCGCAACATACTGTACTCTTCATACATGACCAATGCTTTAGCGGGTTGATTGGCCAGACGATAAGCCTGATAAAGCGACTGAGTCGCCATTTGACGGACACGAATAAAACCTGATTTACGGGCTATGGCAACGGCTTTCTCGCCGAATTCAATCGCTAAATCGGGTTTATTTGTCAACGTGTACCCTTCTGATAATCTCGCCCAGACAGCAGCCTGTCCGCCTTTGTCATCAAGTTGGGTCCAAACGGCCAGCGCATCGTTAAAACAGGCAATTGCTTTTTCGGGTTGATGACGGCTAAGAAAAAAATCGCCTAATCGTTCATTCGCATAAGCCACATTAACCTGGGAACGAGCCTCTAAAGCAATTTTTCGACTGGCCTCATATTGTTGCTGAGCCTGCTCATACTGCCCCCGAATTTCATACACTTCGCCTATCTGCGTAATAGCCTGACTTATCAGAAGTTTTCGATTTTTGGGCGTTATAGACGTGTTTAAACTTAATAGATTCTGAGAAAGCTGGTAATTACTAAGTGCTTTATCATACTCTTTCAGGAGTAGATAGATGTCGCCCATGTTCATTTGCACCTGCCAGCGTGGAGAACTGCCACGGGGTAAATTCACGCACAGTTCTGAAGCCCGTTGGTTGATACGAAGTGCCTGCGGATAATCTCCCTTAATGGTCCGGAGGTAGTGTTCCTGCAGCATCATGCCGCGTACGGCATACAGGGTATTGTGATAACGCAATGCCTGTTCTTCTAACTGGTTTGCATACAGAAAGCTACTATCCCGTTGCTGACCACGCATCTGCTTAAATACCTGAGCCATAAACCGTAACCCTTCCAGCCGCAGGGTATCGTTACGTACACTGCGCGGCAAACGCCCGGCAATCTGCCGATGTGTTCGCCCAAGAGTCAGTAAACTGTCCATATACGAGACGTCGCCCCGGCGATCAAAATTCAGTTCCGGCAGATTCGGGCACGTTTGCGCTGCGCAGGTTGCGAACCAGCCAAGCATCAGAATTCCAAGCCAGAGAGATTTCATAGAGCGTTATCAGCTTACCCAGCAAACAGCCAATAAAAGACCCTAAAGTAAATATTTAGCGCAGTAAATCAATGGATTAGCTAAAAATTCTCTTCTTTGTCAGGGATAATAAGCAGTCGGAGAGAGATTCATTGGAGAGAGAATGTAATACGTCTATAGGGCTGGGGTCAGGTTGCTTTCAGACGGATATAAAAAATATTTCATTTAATTTTAAACGTATGTAGGCAAATTAGAATCTATACAGAACAATCAACCGTAAATACAAAAACTTCAACAAATAAGTCATAACGGTGAAAAAGCAATAATCCAGCATTTTCTCCCGTCCAAGATGATGTTTTTACAAATAAAATTACCTTTTGGCAGATTTTTTGCAGTGAATATTTGCAAGTAAGCCTATTTTTTTCTTACTTTTAAGGCTGGAAAAAACTAAATTTCTCAAAAACATAACTTCTCCATACACTATCGGAACACTGCTCTACGTTACCTAATTGTCTTACTGAAAATGGAAAAAGCCCAGGTAAACGACAGTGAGTTGATTTCCCTGTATATCCGTGGTAATGAAAAAGCCTTTGCAAAATTAGTGCAACGGCACAAATCGAAGATTTACACCACTATATATCTGATTGTTAAAGACCAGTATATAGCAGAAGACTTAATGCAGGACACGTTTATAAAAGCCGTGGACACTATTAAGTCTGGTAAATACAACGAGGAGGGAAAATTTCTACCCTGGATTATCCGAATTGCTCACAACTTGGCGATTGACTATTTCCGAAAAGATAAACGCTACCCCAGTGTGGTGTTTGAAGACGGAAGCAGTGTGTTCAATACGCTTGAATTTGCGGAAGATTCAGTGGAGTCGCTCCAGATTCGGCAGGAAACACACGAGCATTTGCGTGAGTTGATTCAGCGATTGCCAGAACAACAGCGTCAGGTGCTCATCATGCGGCACTACGAGGAAATGAGTTTCCAAGAGATTGCCGATGCGACCGGCGTCAGCATTAACACGGCTTTGGGGCGTATGCGTTATGCGTTAATTAATTTGCGCAAACAACTGAGCAAACGTTCGCCGAGTTATGATAAAAACCTTTACTCAAGATGATGTAGTCCGGTATGTCTATGAAGAAACTTCTCCCGAAGAAGGGCTGCTCATAGAAGACAATCTAATGTCGGAACCGGAATTGATGACGTTCTTCCTCGAAACCCTCGAATTGCGGGCTTTGATGAACAAAATTGAACGTCAGCCACGTAAGAACACGGTTCAGGCTATCCTGAATTATTCCCAAAACCATCCGGCAAACCCATCTGCCCGCCTACAGCAATTGTAGCGGGCAGATGGGTTTGCTATTTTTTGTAGGCTGGACGGCCACGTCCGGGTGTAAGGCTATCCTTTTGCTTTACACCC
>JANPJE010000295.1:0-18828 GCA_031425355.1 Spirosoma sp.
ACCGCACCGGCGGACCGGTCGGCCCGGCTGTGAGCCTGTCCATTAATCAGGCAGTTACTTCTTCTTCAGCTTCTACTGCCCGATTTGCCAGTTTCTGCGCGTTCGTTTTCGTCTGCTGGAACGAATCAACAACGGTATTTACGACCGTATCGACCGCTGATGACAGCACATCGGACAGCGTATTACCAGCCGCTTTCGCTTTGTAACGATAGCGGGCTTTCTGAAAATCGCTGGTGTTTTTGTAGCCAATCGTGAGGGCGATACCGGCAATCACGGCGATGCCAAAGCCAATTCCCCACGCCAGCGGAATTGACCCCTGTTTGTCTTCCGGGTTGGGTTTCTGCGACATCTTCTCGCGCATCAGGGCCGCGAGCGTCTCCTGCGGAGCCACATACGACATGATCTCGAACGATTTGTTTTTAAGCCCGCCCGGAATCACTTTCGATTTGCCTGCCATGAGCGCGTCGTACCCCGCTTTTGCCACCATAACCGGATCCTGTACTTCATCGGTCACTTTCGTATTCTCGGCTCCGGCTTTATTAAAGAAATCGGTATCAGTGGCGTTTGGCAGCAGGGCCGTGATGGTTACGTTGGTATCTTTCAGCTCGTTAACGAGCGACTGCGTAAAGTTGTAGACGTACGCTTTCGTGCCGGCATAAACAGCCATCAATGGCGTTGGCGTAATGGACAGCAACGACGCCAGATTCAGGATTCTACCTTCATTCCGGGCCAGCATATCGTACAGATACAGCTTGGTTAACTGCGTCAGTGCCAGTACGTTGAGGTGAATCATCGACTTCTCGCGCTCCCAGTCTGTATCGGTAGCAAACAAGCCGTATAAACCCACGCCCGCGTCGTTGACCAGTACGTTGACGGTAATGCCTTTTGCTTTTACCTGACTGTAGACGTCCTGTGCGGCATCTTCTTCCGACAAATCTTTATTGATAACGGTAATTTGCTCGGTCCCGTAATTGCTTTTGAATACGTCGCCCAAACGATCCAGTGTTTCGTCGTTGCGGCCTACTAAAACTAAATTATAGCCATCCTGGGCAAAAAGTTTGGCGAGTTCCTGACCAATGCCGCTGGAGGCACCGGTAATCAGGGCGGTTTTTCCTGTCTCTGAGTTCATATTATTTAGGTGATTAGTGAATAAACACTACCTGTATGCAACCACATCGAGCGAAAGTTGTTTTGATTCAGCAAGATGTACAAGCGGTCTAGAACTGATTTTTTTACTGACAAACAAGCCCCAATTTTTGTTATAGTGTCAATAAATCAGATACTTATGAAGAATATAGTTATTACGTTAATTCTGCTCATTGGCGCGATTGCAGGGTGTTCGCCGTACCGGATTGTCCGGAATCAACAGGATAAATCGGCGACGTGGTTAACCTATCGAACATTTGCTTTTGTCGATACCAGCCGCCTTGACCCCGTGCCCAGCATTGCCTATCAGGCGGCAGTCAGGCAGGTTAGGCAGGCTATCGATGCAGAGTTAATGACTAATGGATATCGGCAGATTAGTGACGCGCAGGCGAATCCCGACTTGCTCGTTAATATTGGGGTAGTCGTCAATGAAAAAACGCAGACCCGCCAGACGACAATTAACGAGGCACCCCGTTACATGGGCCAACGGCGTTACAACTGGCAAAGTCAGGAAGTGCCGGTTGGTACGTATAAAGAAGGAACTCTGAATGTACATATCATTGACAGCAAGCAAAATGCCCTCGTTTGGGATGCTGCCGTTTCGGGCGTTTTTCGGAAAAAAGGCATTACGCCTGAGCAGATCAATGAAGCTGTGCGTGAGGTGTTCAGCAAGTTTCCCGGTAAGCGATCTTAATGGATTGTCAGGCGTAGTCAAGTGTGGTCAGGTATGTTCCGGAATTGAGTACGTTCAGTAAATTTTTGGCGGTTCTACAAAAAAACGCCCTCCTGCTAATCCAGGAGGGCGTTCTGTATTAATTGTATTCGTAGTAGCTGTCTACTTCACAACCACTTTCACGTCGATTTTTCGGAGGGCGGGTCCGGTAACACCAGCCGTGTCACCTTTGATCGCACCCGTGCCGCGACCAATCGCATCGACCCGAACGAAGTCAATGCCGGAATTCATCAATTGCTGCTTAATCAAATTTACCCGCTTAAAAGACAGGCTCTTGTTGGTGAGAGCACCCTGAGCATCATTTGCGTAGCCAACGAGTTGAACCTGTAGACGCGGGTACGTTTTCAGGAGCGTTGTCAACTCACCGATAGCCGCTACCGAGCCAGCCGTCATCGACAGCGAACCCGGCTGGAACGATACCCCTGCCAATGGAAATACCCGGCCTTTCGGTAATGCGGCATTACCGAGATAAGGAGTCATCTGACCGGTTAAATTGCCGGTAGCGACTGCTGCTATTGCGCCTGATGCCATTGTCGATAAGGCCGATGCTGACTTAGGTGGTGTTTTTGCCGATGGATCTTTCGGTACAGCCAGCGAACGGGTAACGGTGTCGGCCTGAATAGTGTCGCTCGTAACGGGCGTAACATCATTCGCTTCCTGCCCGTCCGAGTATTTCTGTGTGTTCTGATAGAGGTAGTAGCCCCCGGCGGCAAGTGCCAGCGCGAACAAGGCACCAATTCCCCATTTGGTCAATGTGCCATTGTCATTATCCGAATCATCGACGGGATCATAGCTGGGCGTTGGCCGCTGGGCAGTTGTAACCGAACGCCCCGGCAAGTCAACCGTTGCCCGTCGGGCGGGTGCTGCCAGTCCGGCCACAATCTGCTGTAAACCAACCTTATCGACCAATTGGGGCATAAACTCTTCGGGCACTGCATTTACGAACGCTTCCCGCTCGGCGAAGAGCGAGGAGGCCAGTCCATCGGCATCTAACTTCCGGTCTTTAACCTGTTTGCCCAGCATCTGGAGCACAATCGTGGTGGTTAATCCCAGCAACGATATAGTCGACGAGTTACGGATGCCGGCATACGTCGAAATCATCATGCTGATTGAGCTTTTCATGGCGGGCAGCAAGTGGCTAATCACTTCATTGCCCTGCGTGATGAGCGTGTTGGTTTGTGCCGGATCACGTAGCACCGTAGCCAGATTATCGAGTAAAGCACCGTCGTAACGACCTTTTTGAATGTGATTATAGAGTTGATTAACGCCAATTTCACTCGTTGTGCGTTTCATCAAACCTCCCGCAATGGTATAGACAAGGCCGTTAACGGCTTTGCTCGTTTTGTCGGTCGATTCGTCGATGTATGTGGCGATACGCGACAGAACTTCCGGACTAAAAACATCAGCTAAACTGGTAAATAAATTCATATAATGATCGACTCAATCAGGCAAAAAATGGTGCTATCTGCAACTGCACAACCAAAACTAACACAGCGCACCTAACAGACATTCACGTAGGGAACGTCTACTCCGGGATAAAATTAGGCATGGTTTGGCAAAGGTTACACATCAGGCATTTAATTAATTGTAGAGGTCATCGCTTCGGCAACCGTTCGATAACCTCCTGATATTCTGTTTCTACCGCCCGAAGTCGTTCCTGGCAAAACGTAATTAATTCTGTTGCCAACCGGATTTTGCCGGGTAACTCATCGAGCGGAACCTCCTCATTCTCAATTTCATCGACCAGCGTAGTGAGTTGGTCATATGCATCCTGATACGTCATTTTTCAATTGATTATAAAGCTATATAATTCTACGGTCGATACGTCATTAGCACGATATAACCGCTACTGCATACCGTTTTTTTGACGCTACGACTTTATGACTTCAGTAGTAATCGTGCCGTCGTGCAGTTGCACCTGAAGCATCTCTCCCGGCTGAATATCAGTTGTTTGGGTTAAAATCCGCCCATTACGCAGCAGCAGCGCGTAGCCGCGCCGGAGTACATTCGACGGGTCGAGGTGGCGCAGCGTAACAGCTTTTTCGGCCAGATTGGTGTGGCACTGACGAATATACGTCTGGGCTACAAAACGAAGCCGGTCCGTTTCCCGATCTACCTGCTCCCGAGCCGTCAGCAACGATTCGCGGGCAACCACCCGCAGGCGGTCTCGTAATTGAAGACAGGTTTCTTCAAACTGACGGTTGTGGTCAATCAGAAATGCGGCTGCTTTAGTCGGCGTTTTCACACTCTGGTGGCACAGCAAATCAGTAATACTCACGTTACGTTCGTGACCAATACCGGCCAGAATTGGAATGCCAAATCCGGCTACTGTCTGTCCCATCAGGTACGTATCGAACGAACCGAAGTCTAACTGAGAACCTCCTCCGCGAACAATCACGACGGCATCATACGCTACATCGCTCGTACGAATCCGGTCTAACTGGCCGCAAATGGCTTTTTCTGCTCCCGTTCCCTGTACTTGTGTCAGGTATTCATCGACCCGAAAATCGTAGCCGAACTGATTCTGGGTTAACTCGTGCCGAAAATCGCGCCAGCCATCCGAATTTGGGGCCGTTATCAACGCAACACGCTGAATGACAGCGGGGCGGGGCAGCAACTGATTCGCCGTGATGTATTGCCCGGCTTCGAGCCAGACTAAATCGGGGTGGTTTTTAATGAGCGTATCGAGGACCGTCTGCCGTTCGCGTTCGAGGTTGCCGAGGGTGTATGACGGGTCGATTTTCAGAATTTCCAGTCGCAAGCCATAGGTCGGACTGAACGTGACCGATACCAGCAATAGCAACTGAATATTTCGGGCGAAGGCGACACCCGTTGCCTGCTCAAAGTTGCCGATGGTGTGGTAGTTTTTACGCCAGATACACGCATCGAGTTTAGCCAGTGTTTCGCGGCCCGCCGATGCGCCGGAGGCATCCCGCTCAACTAATGTCAGGAAGCAATATCCCCGGTCAGGGTAGTTTTTTATGTCGCTCGTTTCGGCCACCACCCACACGGCTTTCTGGCCAAAGGCTTCGTCAATGACGGCTTCGAGGGTAAAGGCTAAATCAGAAAGGCGAATGGGAGACATGAAAGGGGAGGAGAGGGAGGAGTGGGACGAAGGGGAGGAAAGGAGCGAGGCATTTACCCTTTCCTCCCCTTCGTCCCACTCCTCCCTCTCCTCCTTTTTGGTTAAAGTCCTTCAAACTGACGGAGGAAACGGACGTCGTTTTCGGTGTAAAGCCGTAAATCATTAACGACGTATTTTAACTGCGTGATCCGTTCGATGCCCATACCGAAAGCGAAGCCGGTGTATTCTTCCGGGTCAATGCCACAATTGGCAATTACCTGAGGATCAACCATGCCCGACCCGGCAATTTCGACCCAGCCCGAATGTTTGCAGATGTTGCAGCCTTTACCTCCACAAATCTGGCACGAAATATCAATCTCCGCGCTGGGTTCTGTGAAAGGGAAATACGATGGCCTGAACCGAATCTGCGTGCCTGGCTCGAACATCTCTTTCACAAAATGATAGAGCGTGTCTTTCAGGTCTTTAAACCCCACATTACGGTCGACATAAATGCCCTCTACCTGATGAAACATGCAGTGCGCCCGCGCTGAAATGGTTTCGTTGCGATAAACGCGACCGGGCATAATAGACCTAATCGGCCGAAACGTCGGACCGGACTTTTGATGCTCCATCAACCGAATCTGCACATTTGATGTGTGTGTGCGAAGAAGCATATCGGCTGGAGCACCGTCACTTGCTTTTTCCACAAAAAACGTGTCCTGCATGTCACGCGCCGGGTGATTGTCGGGGAAGTTGAGGGCACCAAAGTTATACCAGTCCGATTCGATTTCCGGGCCATCGGCCACGTTAAAACCGATACGTTCGAAAATCTGGATAATGCGCTGACGAACAAGGCTTAATGGGTGCTGGGTACCGGTCAAGTTCGGTATTGTTGGCAGCGTGAGGTCAACGGGGGGCGTACTGCTGGCCGACGTACGTTGTTCCTCAACCGACAGGCTGAACGTATCAAACCGCTCCTGAGCCAGATTTTTCAGTCCGTTCAGCTCCTGTCCGACAGCCCGCCGGTCGTCTTGCGGAACGCGTTTAAGATCTTCAAATAATGCGGTAATTATACCTTTACGGCTAATAAATCGTATCCGGAACTGCTCTAACTGGTCCGGCGAATTAATGTCAAACTGGTCAATTTCCTTGTATACCTCTCTAACTCTATCCAGCATACGCCACGGGTTTCTCTATTTGCTCGGGCAAAGGTACGCAAAACTGAGAATCACGTAGAGTGTCGTTTAGTGTTACGCTGAGTAATTAAGGCTTCTATTGCTCATTTCGCGAATTTGACAATGGGCTGAAGCGGGGAAAATAGTCCTGATTATTTGTTGAGTAAACGGTAGAATGCTGCTGAATTATAGGTAGTTATACGCATATTATTACTTATATGCACCGGTTTCACTAAGTAGGTCTGATTCTTGTAATTCAACTCGTCATGACAGACGGTAGGAACGATAGATCTGGTACGTGTAAGAGTGCGGTAAGGTTCTGAACGTCAGTCTTTAACCAGTATAAACTAACCCTCTAAACAAAAGGCTATGAATGCATTCGCTAACGACTCCCCTTTTGACACCTTGTCCATTCCATTCCACAATAGTGTGGAAAAAATTGCCGATTCAGCCTGTTTGCAGAAGCTTCTCATCCCATTTTATGATCGCAAGCGTACCGTTTCAGTGGATGAGATAGTTCGTTTGGAAGGTTGCGGTAATTACACTAATTTTTTCCTCAAAGACGGGACCAAAATGCTGGTGTCGCGGACGTTGAAAGAATACGAAACCCTGCTCGATGGACAGGCGTTTGTTCGGGTGCATAAATCCTGTATTGTCAACCTCGGTTTTGTGCGTAAGTTTTTTATTAAGAAAGAAGGTGAACTTGAACTGACGGACGGTCAGCAAGTGAAAATTTCCCGCCGTCGGGCGCAGGCATTCATTGATCGTATCCGCAGCTTTCAGCCGGTAGCGATCAGTTAAGTAAAGTAGCGGGTTTTTTCCCGGCGCAGCCGCCATTTACACACAAAAGGCTACTGCGTAGTTTTACGCAATAAATTGGGTGAATGTACCCAAAGAATTGAGTAATAATGTGTGTAATACTCTGACTAACAACTGGTTAAGCGTTTGAGCTGGCCCTTGTTAATCAGAGTATTTTTTTTGAACCAGTGAGGATACGGTAGCTTTGTTTCATTAATCAGCGACTAATGCACTGAACCAAGCCCATCATCTACCATGGAATCCTCAATTTTCTCCTCTACACAACCACTTGCTATTGTTCCTCAATTCCCAACGTCGTATCAGCGTGGTGCCCAGCGCATTGCGTTGCCTTACCTGAACCGCACAATTTTCATCTCCGTCGATGATATCCTGTGCCTGCAGGGGGAAGGTAATTACACGTTTTTGCACACCCGCGACCGGAAACGGTATCTGGTATCAAAAACACTGAAAGAGTTTGAAAAAACGCTTGACGGCTCCATGTTTCTCCGCATTCATAAATCATACATTGTCAATCTGGCTTATGTTCAGCGAAGCATTTTCAACCGCGAGCGTCAAATCAGAATGGCCGATGGACGCGAAGTTGCCATTTCACGTCGGCGTATGAAAGATATTTCGCAGCAATTGGCTCAATACTGGCTGCGTCTGTTAAACTAATCCATTCGCGCTTCGTAACGGTAGCCCGAAAAACACCATTCACACCCCCATTTAAACGTAGTATATTCCGTCCACACCCAATGAGTTTGATTCACCGGTCTTAACTCAAACCAGCTTAAAACAGTAAGTGGCTGACCCGAAAGAACACTTTCGGATCAGCCACTTTTTCATAAGGGGGTGTTAGACTGGTTTTTAAACAGGATTACAGGTTTTACTCAATCCTGTCTGAAAACCTGACTACATCAAAATAGCCGATACGCGAGTGTAATCTGCCATGATCTCACCCGTTGGCTGAACTTGCCCTGACTATCTTCAATTTGGGCGATGTCAGAGATGTTTCCTTCGTGACGAACGTCGATACCAAACGACCCAATATCCAGACCACCACCAACCTGATAACCGTAATACGCTTTAGCCCAGGCATCATTGAGCGAGCCACTCGTGTATTGATTCAGGGCTTCGCCTAATTTCTGATTATCATCGACCCGAAAAGAAACGACTGGTCCAGCCATCACCCGGATTGGCCCGCCTTTGATGCCCAGCAGAATGGGTACATCGAAACTGGTTGTCTTCACCGTAACGACCTCCGTTTGTCCGTTGCGATTAATGCTAAACTGACCCGACCGGGTTGAGTAAAGCACCTCGGGCTGAATGAACAGGTTCTTGCCAAAGCGGGTGTATACCCCAAACGACGTACCGGTTTTGCTGTCGAAACTGTCGCTCAAACTGTTGCGAAATGTCTGGCCATCAACGTTTACCGTTGGGGAGCCGTTAGAATTGGTGCCCGTTTTAACGAAATTACCAAAACTGAGTTTGGAGAGGTTGACGCCCCCTTTGACGCCGATTTGAAAGCCGCCCTGCGCAAAGGAGAGAGCGGGCAAACTGAGTAGGGATGCGAAAAGCAGGATTCTTTTCATAACTGGTTGTATATAGACTGTATTGATTGCTAAACGTAAATGAGGTCGGTACGGTACAAAACACCAACTTATTTCGAGTAAACGGCGTTCTGTATACGTATAATTGTGGGTAAAAAACGCTCGGTTTTGTCGTTAGTGTTGGTTGGATGAATAGTTTGACAGAACGTTTAACGGATAGCTGTTTTTTTGCCGAAAATTCTTTCCCTGTTCGTTGTAATCGAAAAAATGGCCAAATTAAGAACCACCTATTTCTGTCAGAATTGCGGTCACCAGTCGGGTAAATGGCTGGGCCGCTGCCCATCGTGCGGGGAGTGGAATTCAATCGTTGAGGAAGTCGTTCAGAAAGACGAACCCGAAAAAGGCGGCTGGCGCAGTCCATCGGCCGGGCCGGGCGGGATGAAAGTAGCGGCCAAACCCAAGGCGATACACGCTATTAATTACGAAGAACAACCGCGTATTTACACCACCGATGCCGAATTGAACCGGGTGCTTGGCGGTGGTATCGTTCCCGGCTCGTTGGTGCTGATCGGTGGCGAACCGGGCATCGGTAAATCAACCCTTCTGCTTCAAATTGCGCTTAGTTTGGCCAGTATGCGTGTGTTATACGTATCGGGCGAAGAGAGCGAACAGCAGATCAAAATGCGGGCCGAACGCTTAGACGCCCCCACCAGCGACTGCCACGTAATGACCGAAACCTCGACTCAGAACATCTTCCGCGTCGTTGAGCATTTCGAGCCGGAAATCCTGATTATTGACTCTATCCAAACCATGCATTCGTCGTTGGTAGAGTCGGGGGCGGGGAGCGTGTCGCAGGTGCGCGAATGTGCGGCTGAGTTCATGAAATACGCCAAAGAATCGGGTGTGCCGGTGTTTATGATCGGCCATATTACCAAAGAGGGCACGCTGGCCGGACCCAAAGTGCTGGAACACATGGTCGATACGGTGCTGACGTTCGAGGGCGACCGCCATACGACGTACCGGATTCTGCGAACCAATAAAAATCGCTTCGGCAGCACCGACGAACAGGTATTTATGAAATGCTGGGCACCGGTCTCCGGCAGGTTACGAACCCGTCGGAAATCCTCATTTCGCAGCGCGACGAAGCCCTGAGTGGCGTCACTATCGGCTCGATGCTGGAAGGCAACCGGCCCCTCATGATCGAAACCCAGGCGTTGGTTAGCGTTGCTACGTATGGCACACCGCAACGCAGCAGCACCGGCTTCGATGCCAAACGCCTGAACATGCTACTGGCTGTTCTGGAGAAACGGGGTGGCTTTAAGCTCGGCCAGCAGGACGTATTCCTGAACATTGCCGGTGGCCTGCGTGTCGAAGACCCGGCCATTGATCTGGCCGTTTGTGCGGCTGTTGTATCGAGTTACGAAGACATCGCCATTCCGCCGTCGGTCGCGTTTGCCGCCGAAATCGGGCTTGGGGGCGAAGTGCGGGCCGTCAGCCGGATCGAATCGCGCATTGCCGAAGCCGAAAAACTGGGATTCAAGCAAATGTTCATCTCCAAATACAACATGAAAGGCTTAGACACAAAGGGTTACAAAATCAGTATCAAGCCTGTATCACGATTGGATGAGGTATTTCAGGGCGTGTTGATGTAGTGTTTTTGATTACATTTGAGCAAAACAGAACTGACAGATGCGATTAGTCATAGACATAGATAAACAGTATAAAAAACTATTTATGGAAGCCGCTAAAGCTGCCAAAGCGCGGGTGCAGGTAGATACTCAATACTTAACCGAAGCGGAAGAAGATAAAGCTCTGTTAAAATTGATGGAAGAGGGTAAGAAAGAGGGAAGGATGAACGAGAAAGAACAGGGAGATTTCAAGAATTGGTTAAATAACAGATAAGTTGTATCCATGCAAAAAGCAACTTTATCTACGCGGATGATAAAGCAACAAAACCTTATATCTTTCCCATGTTGGATGGAGATGCCCTGTTTAGTTCTTCCTAACTTTCCTTCATGAAAGTCGAAACAGACAGCTCATTTGGTCGTGATGCTAAGAAACTATCCGATTCAATTCTTGATGAACTGAAAGTTATTTACAGGGATATTGAGGAAGCACAATCGCTGAATGACCTATCTTATTCGGTTAAAAAAATGGAGGGAAGCCGAAAACTGAAAGCGTTTCGGTTGCGCCTAAACGAAAATAGTGATTATCGAATCGGATTCTATCTGGAAGGTGACACCGTCGTTTTATCACGAATTCTGAACCGTAAGGAGATTTATAAGAAATTCCCGCCTAAAAAGTAGTGCATCGTATCAGGCTGTACATACAGTTACAAAACGATTGTGGCCAGGTAATAAAGAAACTCGTAAAAACGCCTGCTCTCAAATCCTTAACAAACCATTTTTCGTACCTGTAGTTCTACTTAACGAATCGAATAACTCAACAAATTCAAACACATTATGAGCTACGTTAAAGCAGGCACGGACGCATCGGGTGAGGATATCAAACTTTTTTATCTGGATTCAGGCAATAGCAATGCCAGTTCAACCGTCGTGTTGATTCATGGATGGCCACTAAACAGTTCCATGTGGGATTATCAACTGGCCGAATTGCCCGCTCATGGTTTGCGCGTGATTGCCTACGATCGCCGGGGTTTTGGCAAATCGACCCAAACGTGGGATGGATACGACTATGATACGTTGGCCGATGATTTGAAAGCATTACTCGATGAGTTAAATCTCCAGAACGTGACTTTGGTTGGGTTCTCGATGGGTGGGGGCGAAATAGCCCGTTATATGAGTCGGCACGGCGGGGCACGGGTAGCCAAAGTGGCCTTCGTCAGTGCCGTAACGCCTTATTTGTTAAAAACAGACGATAATCCGGATGGTGTCGATCAATCGGTTTTTGATACGATGACCAAGAATATCAAGAAAGACCGGGCTGATTTCCTGCAGACGTTTGGCAAAGACTTCTATGGCGTCAATTTAGTTAGCCATCCCGTTAGCCAGGCTCACCTCGATGGTGATTTCGCCCGCGCTTATGTCGCTTCGCATAAAGCTACCCTCGAATGTGCCAACTCATTTGCGACAACCGATTTCCGTGATGATTTGACTCAGATTCAAGTGCCAACCTTAATTATTCACGGCGATTCGGATAAAACGGTGCCCATCGAAGCATCGGGCGAACGTACCGCTAACGCACTGCCCAACGCACAGTACATCGTGTATGACGGAGCACCACACGGCTTATATGTTACTGAAAAAGACCGGCTCAACGAAGACCTGCTGACGTTTATTCTGGAAGGCGTATCTGTTCGGGAAACGACAGGAGCTACTACGTTGCGGTAAATACCTGACGTGTTGATACCGTATTGAATCGGCCCACTTTTGAGAGAAAGTGGGCCGATTTTTTATAACTGCCGGTACGTTTTGACGTAGCCCGACGGTGTTTGACCGGTAATATCCTTGAACTGCCGGTTGAAGTTCGACAGCGTTCGGAAACCGCTCTCAAAGCTGATTTGCGTAATAGTTAGCTTGCCATTCATCAGCAGTTTACAGGCGTGTCCAATGCGAACCTCGGCAACAAATTCGGAGAACGTCTTGTTGGCGCGCGCTTTGAAATACCGGCAGAAGGCTGGCGACGTCATACCCGCTAAATCGGCAATCGTGTCTAAACTCAGATCGTCGGGAAAGTGCCCCAATACGTAGTCATGCACCAATTGCATGCGGTCTTTTTCGGTCTGCTTAACTGTATTTGTATAACCCGGACTGGTCAGATAGCGATAGTCAACGGCCCTGGCCAGATCATTGAGCAGCGTCAGCAGATTAATGATCCGTTCGAAACCCGGCGTCTGGTGCATTAGATTTTTAAGGGCTGTTTCTGTTCGGCTACGCGTAGGACCCGTCCATTCCAGCCCCCGCCGGGCGTACTGGAGTAACTGCCGCAATGGAGCCATCTCCTGTTTCTCGAAAAAGGTCTCTCCCAGAAAATCTTCGGAGAAGTAAACGACAATTCCGCGCGTAGTGAGGGTAAGCTCGGTGGCTTTCGGTTGTCGGTCGAAATACGCCTGATCACTTCGCCAGAGGTGAGGCAAATTCGGTCCCAGAAAAACCAGGTCGCCTGGCCCGAAAGGTTTGATCGAATCGCCAATTAAACGAGTTCCCGTCCCTTCCTCAACCAGGAATAACTGATAGTGGGGATGAAAATGCCAGTTCGGATCGAAGTGAGGTTCTACCAGTTCTTTTACGATGAAGGTAGCCGCAACAGGTTCGAGGTCTTTACGAAGAGGCTGTTTCATTCATTTTGCTGATTTTTAACGCAAATAACGCACTAAGTTTCTAATTTGCGTGAAAATATAGTCAGTATTTGCCAATAAAAGCCACTTTAAGTAGTCAGCTACTTCTTAAATTTGTTTGATTTTTTACGGAATCTTTATGAATAAGATAGGAATGAACCTGTTCGTCTGGACGATGTCGATGGACGAAGATTTAACAGAAACCTTCGCATTTTTGAAAACGAGCGGCTTCGATTTTGTTGAAATTCCTATCAACGAGCCGACCCCCGGCCCAGTCAATCTGACTAAATACCAGCGTATCGGAGAGCAGATTCGAGAGCTGAATCTGGGTGTTCAAACCTGCACGATCTGCGGTCCTGAACACAGCCTGATCAGCTCTGATGAGTCCGTTCGACGGGCGGGTATTGACTACCTCAAACACGTGATCGACTGCACCGCAGCCGCAGGAGCTACCATCTTGATGGGGCCGCTCTACGCTGGTTTCAAGACGTTCACAGGAAAACCGGCCACGGTTGACGAATGGAACTGGTCGGTAACGGGCATGCATGAAGTAGCCGAACATGCTCAAAAGCAGGGTGTTACGCTAGCTATCGAATATCTGAACCGCTTCGAAATTTACCTGCTTACCTGTGCCGATGATGTTGTACGGTACGTCGAGGCTGTAGATCACCCAAGCTGCAGGGCGGCTTTCGATACGTTCCATGCCAATATGGAAGAGAAAAACATAGCCGATGCGGTGCGGAAAGTAGCGCCGTATCTGGTTCATGTTCAGATTTCGGAAAATGACCGTTCCACACCGGGGCACGGCCATATCAACTTCGATGAGGTATTCAGCGTGCTGGAGGAAATAGGCTACGACGGCCCGATTGCCATTGAAGCGTTTGGCCCAAACCCGCCTGAACTCGCAGCCGCCACGCATATTTTCAGACCCATGTTCCACTCGCCCGAACAGTTGGCAGTAGATGGGCTGGCATTTATAAAGAACCAAATGATTGAATTGTTGAATGATTGAGTGATCGAATAGAATCCACCGGATGGGCTATTCGATCACTCAATCATTCAACAATTCAATCACTAATTCACTCATTATGATTAACATCGCTATCGTTGGCCTCGGATTCGGGGCCGAATTTATTCCGATTTATCAGCGTCATCCGAACGCCAATATGTACGCGATTTGCCAGCGTAACGTCCAGAAACTGAACGAAATCGGTGACGCGTATGGCATTTCAACGCGCTACAGCAACTACGACGAGCTCCTTGCCGATCCCGCCGTTGACGCTGTTCATATCAATTCGCCCATCCCGAACCACGCCGAGCAAAGCCTGAAAGCGTTGCGGGCGGGGAAGCACGTTGCCTGCACCGTGCCGATGGCGACAACCGTTGACGAGTGCCTGGAAATAGTGAAAGCCTGCAAGGAATCGGGCAAGAAGTATATGATGATGGAAACGGTGGTCTACAGCCGCGAGTTTCTGTTTGTCAAAGAGTTATACGAAAAAGGGGAGCTTGGTAAAGTGCAGTTTTTGAAAGCCAGCCACCAGCAGGATATGGACGGCTGGCCTGATTACTGGCCCGGATTGCCGCCTATGCACTACGCTACGCACTGCGTGGGGCCGGTGGCTGGCCTGCTCAAACTCGAAGCCGATTACGTGTCCTGCTTTGGGTCGGGTACAATTCGGGAAGAGCTGGCAAAGATTCATAACTCGCCGTTTGCGGTCGAATCGGCCCATATCAAGTTTAAGGACAGCGATTTATCGGCCTATGTCTATCGGTCGCTGTTCGACGTAGCGCGGCAATATCGCGAGAGTTTTGAGGTGTATGGCGATAAGAAATCGTTTGAGTGGCAACTGGTCGAAGATGAGCAACCGGTCATTCATACCGCCAAAAAGCCGGAGCCGGAAATCCCCGAGAAAGTGACCGTGCCCGACTACGCGCACTTGCTGCCCGAAGCCATTCAACGGTTTACGACCAAAGGCGTGTACGATGCCGATGAGACGCAGCACCTGTCGTTTACGCAGGGTGGCGGTCATGGCGGGTCGCACCCGCACATGGTGCATGAGTTTGTATCGGCCCTTCTCGAAGACCGCGATCCGTTCCCGAATGCGGCTCAGTCGGCCAATTGGACAAGCGTGGGTATTCTGGCGCACGAATCGGCTTTACAGGGTGGGAAGTTGATACAATTACCTGATTTTAACTTATAGGATTGCCTGATTATTAAAGCAAAAATTTAACTAAAGAGGCACGAAGATAACCGAGTTGTAACGCTCTGATATTAAGTGCATTGACTCTCTGCATTCTTTGTGCCACAATGGCGGACCACTCTTTGATTAAGATATTGGCAGACTCTTTACGACAAATACTATGAAGAAATTAGTAATAGCCCTTACACTGATAGTAAGTCTCTCGCAATGCGCCCGCCAGTTGGCGAAACAAACGAGCGTCCGGCAGGAATCGCTACAACCACGCCGGACGGAAATTCTGTTCCTGGGCGACAACGGCCACCACAAGCCCATTGAGCGGGTGCCGCAATTGATGGCCGCGCTGGGCAGTAAAGGCATCAACATTACGTATACCGACAAACTCGAAGACCTCAACGCCGACAACCTGAGCAAGTACGATGGGCTGCTGATTTTTGCCAATTGGGACAGTATTCCGAAGCCGCAGGAAAAAGCGTTGCTGGATTTTGTTTCGTCGGGGAAGGGCGTGATTCCGGTGCACAGTGCGTCATGGTGTTTCCGCAACTCGACCGAATACGTCGACAAAGTGGTTGGCGGGCAGTTCTGGCGGCATCGGATGGATACCATTCAGACCCGCTTCTCGCAGCCCAACAACCCGATTGTGGCTGGTTTGCCCACCTTTAAAGCGTATGACGAAACGTATCTGCACAGTCATCTGCAAGCCGATAATAACGTACTGGCCGTGCGCGAGATCAAATCCGACCAGACAAAAGATCGACCCGATCAGAAGGAGGAACCGTACACCTGGACCCGCCAATACGGAAAAGGACGCGTGTTTTATACGGCGTATGGCCACGACGAGCGCACCTGGAGTCAACCCGGTTTTCAGCAACTGCTGGAGCGCGGCATTTTGTGGGCTGTGGGTGATGAGGTGAAAAAACAGCATGACGCACTCAATGCGCAGCCGTTCGCCTACGCCGAGGCCGTGTTGCCGAATTACGAAAAACGGTCTGGTCCGCAGTTGCAGCAGAAACCGCTTTCACCCGAGGAGTCGATGAAACACATTCAGGTGCCGGTTGACTTTACGCTGGATTTGTTCGCGCATGAGCCGAACGTAATGCACCCCATTGCCATGGCCTGGGATGAACGCGGACGGTTATTTGTGCTCATCACGAAAGATTATCCCAACGAACGTAAGCCCGAAGGCGGTTCGGATTATATCGTCATTTGCGAAGATACCGACAAAGATGGCAAGGCCGATAAGTTCACGAATTTTGCGGAGGGACTGAGCATCCCGACCGGCCTGGTGTTTGCCAATGGCGGCCTATACGTATCACAGGCCCCGCACATGTTGTTTTTACAGGATACCAATGGCGACGACAAGGCCGATGTAAAGAAAATTGTCTTCACAGGTTTTGGTACCTACGATACCCACGCCGGACCGAGCAACCTGCATTATGGCTTTGACAACTGGATTTGGGGAAGCGTTGGGTATTCTGGATTTAAAGGTAAAGTAGGTGCCGACAGTGTCAAATTCAGTCAGGGCTTTTTCCGGTTTAAGCCGGACGGTTCGCAGCTCGAACACGTAACGGGCACATCGAACAACACCTGGGGCCTGGGTTTCACTGAAACGGGTGATGTTTTCGGGTCAACGGCTAACAATGCGCACGGCTGGTACATGGCTATTCCGAATCGGTATTTCAGTGGTGCGCCCCACATCCGGGAAAACGGGAGCCGTGGCACCGACACCCACAAAGACATGAAGCCCATCACCGAGAAAGTACGTCAGGTCGATGTATTTGGAGGCTTCACGGCCGCAGCGGGCCATAATTTTTACACCGCCCGTGCTTTCCCGAAGAAATACTGGAACAAAATCGCGTTTGTTGCCGAGCCAACGGGTCATATTCTGCACCAGAATGTGATGCAGAAAAGCGGCACCAACTTTGAAGATGCCGAAGGATTTAACCTTATGGCCGGGGCCGATGAATGGTTTGCACCTGTTTTTGCCGAAGTTGGGCCAGACGGGGCCGTTTGGGTGGTTGACTGGTACAGCTTTATCATTCAGCACAACCCCACGCCGAAGGGCGCCACCAACGGGACGGGTAATGCGTATGAGACGCCGTTACGCGACTTCACACACGGACGGATTTACCGCGTCGGCCACAAAAATGCCCCGGCTTATACGCCCATGACGTTGAGTAAAGACCGCCCCGAAGAACTGGTCGCTGCTCTGAAAAACACGAATATGTTCTGGCGAATGACGGCCCAGCGTCTGCTCATCGAACGGAACAATAAAGACGTAGTGCCGCAATTGGTTGCGCTGGTGAATGATCAATCAGTAGATGAAATCGGCAATAACCCGGCGGCTATTCACGCGCTGTGGACACTGCACGGTTTGGTTTTCAAGGAGTCAGAAAAATCATCGACGACAGACAGAATCGATTTTATGGGGGCAATAGAAACTGCGTTGAAGCATCCCGCCCCGGCGGTTCGAAAAACGACCGTGCAGGTACTGCCAATGAGTCGCGCAACCATTGGCTTATTAAAGAAATATGACTTGCTGAATGATAAAGAGCCATTGGTTGTACTGAACACATTATTAGCCTTGTCATCCGGTGATTGGGTGAAATCGCCGGAGGTGCAGCAGATGATTCTGGCTCGAATGGACAAGGGTAGGGGATCGTCGGACGGCGAAGTCAACGACCGCTGGTTGCCCGAAGGGTATGCCTTGCTGCTGAATAGCAATAGTGGTCACCTGTTGAAAACATATCTGAAACGCCTGGCCGCTAATGCACCCACAAGAGCAACCCCGGATATGTCAGCCCACAATCACGCTGATATGGGCAAAATGCCCAACGCCGTCACGACTGTCACAACGCAAAACATGTCGAAATCGACCCCGTCGTCTTCTCAGCCCGACCTTGTTATTGCGGCTATTCGTACTACGCCCGAGTCACCGGCGGTTCGGGAGGGTGCCCGGCTCTTTGTGGACGTAACAAACGCCGGGGGAGTGGCTATACCGGAAGGAACGCCGATTCCGCTGTCGCTACGTATCGAAGGACCGAAAGGCGCGAGTGAAGGAGCTAAAATCGACCTTGTGAGCGTGACACACAACACGGGCATTAAACCCGGCGAAACCGTCACGATCAGCAAAGCAAACAACGGCCCGTGGGTTGGCGATATGGGCGTCACATTTGAGCGGGCTGGGGCCTACACACTGACCGCCATGCTCGACCGGGAGAATAAAATTGTCGAAAGCAACGAACAGAATAACAACGCCACGCACACGCTGACGTATCGCGCTCCGCAAAGCCTGAGCGCCTACGCGCTTGAACGCGCTACCCGAAGCTATGCGTCTGTTGCGCCAATCGACTCGGTTGTTGCCATGCTTCGTCAGACCCAAAAGCTGGATCAGGCCCACAGTCAGGCTGTTGTGAAAGGTGTTTCGGAAGGCTGGAACATGAAGCAGAAAGCAACTGTGAACGAAGCGGATAAGTCGTTTTTAGCCAGTTTGAGCACTATTGTTTCGCCTGACAGCCGCGAACGGTTAGGCCGACTTTATGACGCCTGGGGTCTGACCAAAGAGCAGCCCATTGACCCGAACGTTGAGGTAGTGAAACTGAAAACGGTGCGTGAAGAAATGCGTTTCGACCGGAAAGAGTTTACGGTTACAGCGGGCAAACAGGTTGAGTTGGTGCTTGAAAACCCCGACGCCATGCAGCATAATTTAGTGATTGGCAAACCCAAAAGCATGGAGGCTATCGGGGTCGCTGCCGATAAAATGATTACAGCCAAAGACGGTGCTGAGAAGAACTACGTACCGGCTATCGCTCAGGTCATTGCGGCCACACCGTTAATCAATCCCGACCAAACGTACCGGCTCAAGTT
>JANPJE010000296.1:0-3878 GCA_031425355.1 Spirosoma sp.
TTCTGTATTGGTGTAGCGGCTTATCCCGAAAAACATTTTGAAGCCGCCGATCCCGATTCCGACTTTCAGTACCTGAAACAGAAAATTGACAAAGGCGCGGACTACATCGTGACGCAGATGTTTTTCGACAATAAAAAGTACCTTGATTTTGTCGAACGCTGTCGGCAGGAGGGCATTACCGTACCAATTATTCCGGGATTGAAGCCGCTCAGCACCCGCAAACAACTCCAGATTCTGCCCAAATTATTTCACCTCGACATGCCCGACGACCTTGTGCGGGCGGTGGAAGCCTGCGAGAATGACCAGCAGGCCCGGCAGATAGGCGTGGACTGGTGCATCCAGCAATGCCGCGAACTGATAGCCGCCGGTGCGCCCGTACTGCACTTCTACACAATGGGCAAAGCCGATAACGTCATGAAAATTGCGAAAGAGGTATTTTGACGGAAGGGTCCAATAATAATGACTTGCACCGGGCTTTAGTCCGGTGTAACCTCAAAATATTTTCTCTACGCAGCCAGATAATTTCCAATTCCGACAACGACCGTTGATAGTACGACCAGCAAAATACCCATCGAAATGGTACGCATAGTTTTTGAGTTGGCCCCGCGCCACTCGTGCAGATACAGCCCCCAGAAACTGCTGAAGGCAATGATAAATGCCATGTGAAGTGTCCAGCCCGAAAAGCGATATTCGCCCATTTTACTGTCGCCCATGCCGTAGAAAAAGAACTGGAAATACCACGTAAACCCGGCTAAGGCGCAAAAAATAACATTGGTCAGGATAGGGGTCGAGATGTTGGAATAGTCCGTATAGGTGCGGTTGCGAATGTTTAAATAGATGGTCCAGATGGCGTTGGTGGTAAGGCCGCCGAGCAGGATAATGACCAGCGCGGCATTGTTCATATAGAGCGGGTCGGTGCCTTTCTGAACGGCCAGATCAGAAATGGGTTGTCCGGCGGTGAGTCCGAAGGAGAAACATGCACTCATAATCCCCGAAAATACCGCTACCATCAAGCCCGTCCGAATGTCGAATTCGGCAATAACGGCTTTCTTTTGTTCCTCGGTCAACGACCGCTCTTTCATCATACCGGCAATTCCGCAAACGGAGATCCCGAGTACGCAAACGCCCAGCCCGAGCATAATTACCTGCCCGGAGGTAGTACTCATTAACGTACCAAACTGCCCCTGCCAGATGGGCGGCACCAGCGTTCCGAAAACGGCGCACAGCCCCAACGTAACGGCCATGCCGAGCGACAGGCCCAGATACCGCATCGCCAGGCCAAATGTCAATCCGCCGAAACCCCACAAGACGCCCCAGAAATACGTCCAGAGAAGGGTATCTTTGGGAGCCTGTCCCAGCACACCAAACAGGTCGTTGACTGTAAGTGAACCAAGAATTAACGGGGCCGCCAACCAGGAGAATAAACCGCCGACCAGCCAGTAACTCTCCCAAGCCCAGCCTTTCACTTTTTTGTACGGTAGATAAAAACTGCCGGAAGCGAAGCCTCCCAGCGCATGCAGAACAACACCCCAGATTACAGCCACATTCTTGTTTTTTTACAAATATGTCCTCACTTATTTTTGAAACTTACCTATTCTTTCCCACCGTCATCTGCCGTGATGATTAACGTCGGACAAAAAATCCACCTGTGTTTTTTTATCATTATAATAGGAAAGTATAGGAAGCAGGAGAAAACAATTTAGACGTACTTTGTTTAAAACAAGGTTTCGGACGGATACTACTTACCAAACATATATGAATACGACGCAAGCGTTCAACTACGTTAGCTACCTCTGGGATGAACAGAAAGCGGCAGAACTGGCCGGTGATGAGGTCGCCCTTTTTATTTACCGCTCCAACCTGCTCGGTGCCGATCTGCGTCTGACCAACTATGCAGGCGGTAATACGTCCGTTAAGTTGCTGGAGACCAATCCACTAACCGGAGAGCCTGTCGAAGTGATGTGGGTCAAAGGCTCCGGGGGCGACATCGGTACGCTGACCAAAAAAGGATGCGCTAATCTGTACGTTGAGCGACTGCACGCCCTGAAGAACCGCTACCGGGGACTGGAATTTGAGGACGAAATGGTTGGCCTTCTCGACCATTGTCTCTTCGATCCAAAATGCGCGGCTCCGTCGATTGATACACCGCTGCACGGCCTGTTGCCGTTCAAACACATCGACCATCTCCACCCAGACGCGCTGATTGCCATTGCCGCCAGCCGCGATGGGGAAGCCATTATGCGCCAGATCTGGGGCGACCAACTGGCGTGGTTGCCGTGGCAGCGGCCCGGTTTTGACCTCGGCCTGAAATTAGAGCAGACCGTGCGCGAAAACCCAAATCTTCGCGGTGTTATTCTGGGCGGCCATGGGCTGTTCACCTGGGGCGAAACGTCCTACGAATCGTATATCAATACGCTGGAAGTTATTGAGCAGGCGTCGGAATTTCTGAACCAGAACTACGGTAAAAAACGGCCTGTCTTTGGTGGCGCGGCCCGCGAGAATACGGACGCCGATACGCGCAAAAAACAGGCGGCTTCGCTGATTCCGGTACTGCGCGGTCTGGCGTCGGGACACCGCCGGATGATCGGGCACTTCACCGATGATGAGCGCGTGCTGGAGTTCGTCAACTCCCACGACCTGCCCCGGCTGGCCCGGTTAGGCACAAGTTGCCCTGATCACTTTCTGCGTACCAAAATTCGTCCGCTCGTGCTTGACCCCGTTCAACTGTCTGGTGCTGAGAGTGACGCGTATTTAGAAAAAGCATTTGCCGACTACCGCGCCGATTATACGGCCTATTACGAACGCTCCAAACACCCGAACAGCCCCGCCATCCGCGACCCGAATCCGGTGGTGATTTTGTGGCCGGGCGTAGGCATGTTCACCTTCGCCAAAGACAAACAAACGGCGCGGGTCGCTGCCGAATTTTACACCAATGCCATCAACGTAATGAAGGGGGCCGAGGCCGTTTCGGACTACGTTGGCCTGCCCGAACAGGAAGCGTTCGATATTGAATACTGGCTCCTTGAAGAAGCCAAACTCCAGCGGATGCCGAAGCCAAAACCGCTGTCGGGGAAGATTGCCCTCATCACGGGCAGCGCAGGCGGTATCGGTAAAGCCATCGCCAAAACGTTTCTGGCCGAAGGAGCTGTGGTCGTCATCAACGACAACGACGCCGACCGGCTGGCAGGCGCGAAGGAAGAATTTATGGGTCAGTATGGCAAAGACGCCTACGCGGCCGACCAGTTGGATGTGACAAAGGGCGATACCATTGCCGCTACGTTCAATACGGCCGCGCTGGCTTTTGGCGGGGTCGATATTGTGGTCAATTGTGCGGGATTGAGCATTTCAAAACCCATCGAAGAACATACCGAGCAGGATTGGGATTTACTGTACGACGTGCTGGTAAAGGGTCAGTTTCTGGTTACGCAGCAGGCCGTAGCCATTATGCGGAAGCAGAAATTAGGGGGCGATGTGCTCAATATCGTCAGTAAAAACGCGCTGGTATCCGGGCCGAACAACGCAGGTTACGGTTCGGCGAAGGCCGCACAACTGCACCTGAGCCGCCTGAATGCTGCCGAATTAGGAAAAGACCACATTCGCGTCAACGTAGTGAATCCTGATGCAGTCATTTCCGACTCGAAAATCTGGGCGGGTGCCTGGGCCGAAGGTCGCGCCAAAGCGTACGGCGTAACGGTTGAGGAACTGCCGGGTTACTACGCCAAACGCACACTGCTGAACGAAGTTATTTTGCCCGACGATATTGCCAATGCCTGTTTAGCGTTCGTCAACGGACTATTAGCCAAATCGACTGGCAACGTCCTGAACGTCGATGGTGGTGTAGCCATGGCCTTCGTCCGATAAGAACTGGTTTACAGTTT
>JANPJE010000297.1:0-8552 GCA_031425355.1 Spirosoma sp.
GGATAAATCCCGGTGCAAGTGATTTATGCAGTAGATGGTGACTTGCACCGGGATTTATCCCGGTGTTCCCCACATAAACATTGCTACTTATTTGACCCTTTCAGTTGGCCCAATAGCCAGGTGGTCATTTTCTCGGTTTGTTCGGGGTAGGTCCAGTGGCCGGTATCGAGGTGATTAATGTCCAGCATTTTGGCGCCGGGAATGACGTTGTAAGCCGCATACATGGACGTTGGCGGGCAGGTTTCGTCGTTGAAACCCCATGAGTAATAACCCGGTACGTTGACCGACCGTGCGAAATTCACGACGTCGTAATACCCCGTTGTTTTAACGCGGTCTGGTTTGTTGTTAAACGCCAGATTGTCGCCCGTGAACAGATGCGGCCAGCCACCGGCGCGGCCATTGAGGTAACCCGTTACGTCGCACAGGGCCGGGTAATAGGCACCCAGCCATTTGATACGCGAATCCAGGCCAGCCGTAATTATACTCAGCGCACCGCCCTGACTGCCACCCGTAACGGCCAGATTCTGCCCATCATACTGCGGCATAGCGGCCAGAAAATCCACCGCCCGAACACAGCCTAAGTACACCCGTTTGTAATAATAGCGGTCGCGGTCGTCGAGGTTAGCCGCCTGGTAACCGTTGAGCGGCCCGCGACTCAAATCCGCATACACCGCCGGGTCCATCGTGACGGGTACGCCATGAATACCCACTTCGAGGGTGATGAATCCTTTTTCGGCATCGGCAATCATGCCAATATAAGGCCGCACACCCGCGCCCGGCACCCGCAGAATAGCCGGGTATTTGCCTTCTTTTTTCGGTACGCACAAAATCCCGTAAAAGCGCGAATTGTTGATATTTTGCAGATTGAGGTGATAGACATTTGTGAGTTCGGTGCAGCGTTCGGGCAGCAGCGTCATGCGGGCATCAACGGGAATTTTTGCCAGATCGGCCTTTGCATTATCCCAGAACGATTTAAAATCGGCGGGGTTAGCAACGGTCGGTTTAATAGTTTGCGGATCGAAACCCGCTGTTACCAGCCCCCGGTACTCTTTGCCATCCACCTCGGCGGTGGCCACACAGCGCAGAAAACCGGCCGTCTTCATCGTACCGGCATCCAGGGCAAGCGTCCCGTCTTTCAGCGTAACGGTTTCTTTTTTGGTCGGCTCCATCTTCTCCGGCCCGATTTCGTAACGAAGTTTGGCACCACGCAGCAGTACGTTGTTGCGGTAAACCAATATGGTCAGTTTGACAGGTTCGCCGGTTTTGTAGAGCCAGTCGACATGGTCGGGGGTAACGATCACGGTAACGAGCCGTGCGGGGGGCTGGGCAACAAGATCAGCAAAACGAAAGAGGCAAACAATGAGTAGCAGACGTTTCATAAACAGGAAGTGATTTGGAGAATAAAGCGAAAGACAGCCGCAATTTACCTGAACGAATGCAGGCACTCAGCCAGACAGGCTGCTTGTCAATTCATTACATCCGATACCACAATACCATGAGTAGCCGGGTTGGGCGTGGGTGCTTTCAGTCAGAAGATAAAGGACCTTAACCAACGCCAATGAACTCTCAACGAATTATCCTGCTGCTTTTGTTGACGGGTAGCTTAACCGTCGCTTTTCGTTCGGGCCAAACAGACTCGCTTAACGGAGCCTGGCGGCTGTCGGAGCCTTCAGGAGCAACTGTCATCCTGACAATAGCCGGCAACTACCTAATGCAAACGTTCTATGAACCAAGCCGTTACGTATCGTCAATGGGCGGTACGTATCAGGTTTCGGGTGATAAACTATCCCTGACGGTTGAATTCGATTCGCAGGATAGCAGCCAGGTCGGACAAACGAAATCCTATCAAGTCTCCTCACGGAACGGGCAGTTGGCGGTCAGTAGCGAAGGAAGCCGTCGAACCTACAACCGGGTGCAGGAGACACCAACGGCATTGACAGGGCTTTGGCGGATTACGGGCCGGGCCAACGATGCGGGGCAGATAACAACCATGCAGCGGGGGGCGCGAAAAACCATCAAATTACTGACCGGAAGCCGGTTTCAGTGGGTGGCTCTTAATCCGCAGACGAAACAATTTTCCGGAACAGGGGGCGGCAGTTACACGCTGAAGGATGGCAATTACACTGAAACAATTGATTTTTTCTCCCGCGATAACAGCCGCGCAGGTCGGTCGCTGACGTTCAAAACCGAGATAAACGGGACTGAGTGGCACCATACCGGTCAAAGTTCGACAGGTGGCAGCGTTAACGAAATCTGGAGCCGGGAGAAGTGAGTTTAGTTGATTGGTTATTGGTTAATTGGTTGGCTGAAGCGTCCGTTGCGGTTGCCCGCCGGGACTGACGCAGGAATTACTAACCGCACCGGCGGCAGCAAACGACAAACCACAAACTTATGACGCTACTATTGCCGGGGTTTGCTTCCCCCGCCGACCGGGTTGCAGATTCACGACGCACCGAACAAGCAACGTCATCGGGAACAGCACATCGACGCCCCCCGGCACCTTTGACAGTACCATACCCAGCAGAATCAGAACGGCGGTGATGCCGAAATAGAGCGTCCGGCGTCGGGCGGTGGCGCCGGGGCCGGTGGCCCAGTAAATGAGGGGCAAATGCAGCGGCATGAGGTATAGCAGCGTAGGATTCCAAGCCGTAACGCCGTGGTCGGTTGCCACCCAGAGCAGGAACAAGAACCAGCCCCAGAAGCCCGATATGCCGAACAACAGCCGGTCAAGCCAGCGGTCAACCTTACCCGGAACCACGTAACGCCGAATGGTGAAAACCGTAACGGCAACGGCCAGGAGAGCAAACACGACGTTCGGATCGAAGATGAACGGCAACTGCTGCCGGAATGTTTTGCGGGCCTCAAACAGCGTCTGATCCGATAAAATTAACGGTGCCGTCTGTCCGGTCGCCTGCTTCAGCGTGGCGCGGGCCAGTTGGTCATGCACCTGATCGGGCAGATACATCGCGTGCCAGCCGTCGGTTTGCACATCGGCGGGTTGCCCAATAGCGAGGTTCATGCCTAATTTCGCCCAGGGTTTCACGCTCTTGTCCAGGTAATCGTTCATCCAGTTGCGGTACGATTTACCCGTCATGCGCGAACGCGATGGAATCGTCAGGCTGTCGCCACAGGCTTCGGTTAGTTTGTCGCGGGGGCGGGTGGCGCAGTTATCGTAAAAAAATTTGTACTGATACGTCCGGTTTTCGGGCAGCATGTTGGTCTGCAACACGGTGAGTAACTGCTGTTTCTGGGCCGGCGACAGGTTCAGCACCTGTTCCCGGACGGTCCGGTTCTCGACCTGATAGGCGTACAGAAACGTGTACATATCATATGCATCGATGTAGTACGGCAGAGTACCACGCAGGAATTTCACGTAGAAATTATCCTCATACCGAAACCCACCCCAGCCGAACGTTACATCCATGTTCCGCGCGGGGTCATTGACCCGAATGGCCGTATGCCCGAATACCGAATACAAATCCTCCCCCGGCCCCACCGTTAGCAGGCTGACCCGCGCGGAGGGCGAAAGCGACTGGCTAAATGATGAGGGATGAAGGATAAATGATGCCGTAAGCGCGAAGAGAAAATTCAGGAATCGGTTTGCCATTACGTTTCTATTCATCGTCCTCGCCATCTTCTGTATCATCATCGTCGTTGTCATACACGCGTTTGGCCTTACCCCGGCTCGGTTCTTTTCCCTGCACACAGATAACCAGTTCACCTTTTACCGTTTTTTGGGCAAAATACGCAATTAGTTCGGACAATGGCCCGCGCTGATTTTCTTCAAATAGTTTGGTCAGTTCACGCGATACGCTCGCCGGACGGTCGGGACCGAGGACATCGGCAAATTGCTGAAGCGTTTTAAGCAGCCGGTGGGGCGATTCGTAAAAAACCATTGTCCGCTCCTCCCCTGCCAGTTCCGCCAGACGCGTTTGCCGACCTTTTTTGTGCGGCAGAAACCCCTCGAAGGTGAAGCGGTCGGCTGCCAGACCGGAGTTGACCAAAGCGGGTACAAACGCCGTTGGGCCGGGCAAACACTCGACCAGAATATCGTTTTTGATACACTCGCGTACCAGCAGGAAACCGGGGTCCGAAATACCGGGTGTACCCGCATCGGACACTAAGGCGAGGGTTTTGCCTTCTTTTAGCTGATTCACCAACCGCTGTACGGTCTGGTGTTCATTGAAAATATGGTAGCTGTGGAGCGGCTTGCTGATGCCCAAATGCCGCAACAGAACGCCCGATGTGCGGGTATCTTCGGCCAGAATCGCATCGACACTTTGCAGGATTTTAATGGCCCGAAGCGTAATATCGTCAAGATTACCGATGGGCGTCGGCACGAGGTACAGTTTCATGCCGCAAGATAGTGGGTAAGTGTGGGAAATGGAGGAAGGGGAAGAAAGGGAGGAAGAAGGAAAGGCTGACCGCACCGGCGAGTGTTGCCTCCGCGTCAGCCACTCTTTCACTCTTTCACTCTTTCACTCTTTAATATTTCGTCAATCGCAGCGGCCAGTTTATGGTCTTTGTCGGTCACTACGTTGCCTGCATCGTGGGTTGACAGGTTGATTGTCACCTGGTTATACACGTTCGACCACCACGGATGATGGTCCATTTTTTCGGCAACGAGGGCCACGCGGGTCATAAAAGCGAAGGCTTCGCTGAAATCAGCGAACTGAAAATCACGGGTGAGCTGGTTATCTTTTTCGGTCCACATAAAGGGGTTGATTGGTGGTTTGACAAAAATAGGTTCACTTCCCTGAGCGAACCTATTTTTATCGTCCAATACTTCTTTAATAGTGTATATTGATCTGCTTTCGTCAGTTTCGTTTAGTACTCTCTAACAAATGTCGGTAATTGTCAGGGCTGTATAGTTCAACACCCGCAACGCGCTCAAAATGCTTTGGATTGAGGGTAAAAATCGATACATCGAAGACCAATGCCGTTGCAATTGTATAAGCGTCGCCAACGCCCGTGTCCGGCCACCGACGGGCGACGATCATCGCCTGTTCGCTCACGCCATCGCTATTAAGAATGAGGTAATTATCTAACTGTTTTCGGTATCGCTCATATTCTGCCCGGCTGATGGGATTAGCAAGGCCACGTTGAATAAGCAACCAATGCTGTAACTCAATAAAAATAGCCGTACTGATTGCTACCTGATACGTATCCGTCGCCAATAAATGGCGATTTAATCAAAAGAACACGACTCAATAAGCCCGTGTCGCACAGAAGAACAGGCTTGGTAACAGCAATCAAGGGATAGGTGTTGGTTTAAGGTGTTTATGCTTGCCAAGTTCTTTAGCAATCGCCAGGGTAGGATCTTCTTCAGGGAATCGACCCGACAAAATGATACCTTCAATTTCTTTCCCCGATGAATTAAGCAATTTTACCTTAAGCGGCCTTCTTGTCCTCGACGTTGGTTTGATCGTTGCCATTGCCAGCAGTTTTGTTAGTTCTACGCGTAAAGATAACGAGATCGCACGCAATCCGGTTTCCGCATACGCACGTTGCAGGCGTGTTCCTTTAACCACCCGGACACCTGTAAAACAAAAGAAGTCAGCAAATCCATTTGCTGACTTCTGGCAGAGAGCGAGGGATTCGAACCCCCGGTACCCTTACGAGTACTTCTGATTTCGAATCAGACCCGTTCGACCACTCCGGCAGCTCTCTAAATTGGTCTTGTCTTCCGCGCTTGAGCGGTGCAGAGAGGAAGAGATTCGAACTCTCGATACAGTTACCCGCATACACACTTTCCAGGCGTGCTCCTTCAACCACTCGGACACCTCTCTGTGTCATTTGGACGGCCCGACGAATGGGACTGCAAAGATGCACGATTGGCTGTAATTACGCAAATATGCAAATGAGTATTTACGTAATTAATCATTTACGCAAATGAGTAAATGATTAAAATCAGAAAGAGTTATTCGCTCATTTCACCCGCCAGTGGCTGAGCCAGGAGCACCCGAATCCGGGCCGGATCCGTTTCCTGACCGAGCAGCACCATGAGCTTGGTAATGGCTGCTTCGGTGGTAATATCGGCTCCGCTCACAACGCCGATCTGCAACAACTGCTTGCTGGTCTGGTACTGTCCCTGCGTTACGCGCCCACCCTCGCACTGCGATACGTTAAACACCAGCACGCCCCGGTCAATGGCGTCTTTGAGCGTATCTAAAAACCAGCTATCCGTCGGAGCATTACCCGCACCAAACGTTTCGAGGACGACGCCCCGCAGGTTTTTGATATTCACAATAGACTCGACCACCGGCTGCGTAATGCCCGGAAAGAGTTTCAGAATCGTTACGTTCGGATCAAGCGCGGTACGGAGACTCAGCGCCTGACCCGGCTTGTATGGACGGATAAACGGCCGGTTATAGTCGATGCTGACACCGGCGGTGGCGAGGTGCGGGTAATTTTCCGACGCAAATGCGTTGAATTGCACACTCTCCTGCTTGGTGGATCGGTTGCCGCGCAACAGCAGCGAATTGAAATAAACGCACACCTCCGGCACAATTGGATGGCCCTTTTCGGGAGAAGAAGCATCCACCGGGGCAGCGTCCACTGCGGCAGCAATTTCGAGGGCGGTAATGAAATTCTCGCGGGCGTCGCTGCGGGCCACACCGATGGGCAACTGAGCACCCGTCAGAATAACAGGCTTATTTAAACCCACCAGCATAAAACTCAGTGCCGATGCGGTGTAAGCCATTGTATCGGTCCCATGCAGAATGACGAAACTGTCATACTGATCGTAATTTTTCTGGATAATTCTCGCCAGCTCGACCCAAATAGCGGGCTTCATGTTCGACGAGTCGATGATCTCGTGTAAGGTGATGAGGGTTATGTCAAAATCGAGTCGGTTCAGTTCGGGGAGACGGTCGAGCACCCGCTCAAAGTCGAAGGGGATAAGTTGGCTGGTTTTGGGGTCATATACCATACCGAACGTACCGCCGGTATAAATAACCAGCACCGACGCACGCGGCTGTTTTAGCGAAAGGGGTGTAATGTGTACGGTTTTATGGGGCATTGATTTCTTTATTTATAAATAGAGAGTGAAGAATAAAAAACAAAGAACGTGGGGTCTTTTTTGACCTGACATGACCACAGAAAAGACGGTATTCATCACGCTTCATTCTACACTCTTCACTCCTTCCTATCTACTCCGGCAATAAATTGGCGTACAAGGCCGGTAGCAGCGACAAGGCGTTGGCAGTGGTGTGTCGAGCTACATCGTCAACGCTGATTTGCTTGAGATCGGCAACGCGCTGCGCAATAAGTCGTATATAAGCCGGTTCGTTCCGTTTGCCCCGGTGCGGGATGGGTGCGAGATACGGCGCGTCGGTTTCCAGGACAATGTGTGCCAAATCAATGTGCGGCAGGACTTTATCCAACCCCCCGTTCTTGAACGTACTGACTCCGCCAATGCCTAATTTAAAGCCTAACTCAATAGCGCGATTCGCTTCATCCAGTGTTCCCGCAAAGCAGTGGAAAATACCCGTCAGACCCGGCAAAGCCGGAGTGCCGGACCATAATTTTTCGATCAGATCGGCGGCTTCGGCAAAGGCGTTCCGATCATGGCCCGAGCGGGTGTGCATCGAGACGGGTAGTTTTTGCTCAGCCGCCCAGCGCAACTGGGTTTCGAAGGCCATAAACTGCTGATCGACGTAGGTCATGTCCCAGTAAAAATCGAGGCCAATTTCGCCAACGGCCATGAACGCGTTTCGTTTCAGATAATCGGCCATAGCCGCCAGTTCGTCCTCAACCGTATCGGTAACGTAGGCCGGATGGAGTCCGATCATGGGCAGACAACGTTCAGGATACTGGTCGGCGAGGGCCATCATGCCGGAAACGGTTTCGAGGGCACAGTTGGGCATCCATATCTGGCTAATCTGCTGTTGTTCAGCCTGATGTAGCATGGCGTCCCGGTCGTTATCAAACTGCGGGTCGTAAATATGGGCGTGGGTGTCGATGAGAATCATTTCTACTATAAGTTGTATAGTTATACAGTAACACAGTTATACAGTTGTTGTAGGATTAAGACGTCGGGCGGCAAACTATACAACTGTGTAACTCTATAACTTTATGACTACCTGTACGACCTTCCTTTCCAGTCAATCGGTATAGGCAATAGATAAAAAACCACCGCTACCGGGCCAATGATGAGTTGATAAATCTCAAAAAACAACGCATAGGGCCACAAGTTGGTTTGCCGCAACCGGCTCATCCCGAACGAAATAACCAGCGTCTGTATAAACAACCGAGCTACGTACAGGCCAATGGCCAGAGCCGGAATAAACCAGCCCAGCAGCAACAACAGCGGCAACGTCAGATACTGAATAGACAACGAACCGACCATCCAGCCGGGCAAATTCGTGGCACCCCGCATCCAGCGTTTGCGCTGGTGAAGCAACGCCCGAAACGTATCGACAGCCTTGGTTCGGGCCAGTACCTGCTCATTCAGCAGATTCCTGAACCCGTATCCTTTTGCTACGATGGCCCGGAAAAGCGTGTAATCTTCCGTCACCGAAAAGGGCAGCGATTCATACCCGCCAACGGCC
>JANPJE010000298.1:0-24912 GCA_031425355.1 Spirosoma sp.
GCCCGCAATACCAGAACCGAAGATGGAGAAATCAAAGTTTTTGTAGCCGAGATCAATGCGCGTTCCGTATTCCAGACCGGGCAGCGTTGTGCCGAAAAATTCCTGATCCAGCGCGTCAATTCTATTATCGCCGTTGAGGTCGCGGTAGCGAATCCGGCCCGGAGCCGCACCCACTTGCTGGGCGTGTCTCGTTACGTCTTCCTGACTCTGGAAAATGCCATCTGTGCGGTAGCCAAACAAATCCAGTTGCGAGCGTCCGATGATGGTCGTGACGGCGTTACCGGCAAAAGCCGAGCGAACTTCTTCGGGCAGAACGGTTATTCTATCCCGGAAACGGGCAAAATTCGTTGACACGCTGTACGTGAAATCGCCGATGGGTTTGCCGAAGTAAGCCAGCGAGAATTCAAATCCTTTGTTGGTTTTGGTCGCTCCGTTCACAAATTTCAATTGGCCCTCCCCCACTGCCGACGCCACGGGCGGCTTGATGAGAATGTCTTTGGTTTCACGGGTGAAATAATCGAACGAACCTGCCAGGCTGCCGTTCAGGAAAGCGAAATCCAGCCCTACGTTCAGTTCGTCGGTGGTTTCCCATTTTAGCGCCGTGTTTTCGCCCTGGGTTTGTACAAAACCGGAGGGCAGCGTGCCAGCCCCGGCTCCGTTGAGGTCATAGGCCGTTCCTACGTTCCAGTATTGATCGAAGAAACCGTTATGGCCGTTGGGCACCTGCGACGCCAGCGCACCGTAGCGCGGTTCGAACAAACCAAACCGAGCTAAATCGCCAATATCCTGATTACCAATCCGACCCACACCAGCCCGCAGTTTGAGACTGCTGATGGCTTTCACGCCCTGCATAAACCCTTCTTTATCGATACGCCAGCCAACCGAAGCCGCCGGGAAAAAGCCATAGCGGCTGTCGGCTCCGAAGCGGGACGAACCATCCCGACGCAGGGTCAGCGCGGCCAGATACCGGTCGCCAAATCCGTAATCAACACGGGCAAACTGCGACAGTAATCGGCTACCGGTCGAGCTGCCGTTGCTGCTTGCGTTTCCCGAAGCGGCACTCAGCACAAAGAAATCTTCGCTCTGCACCGCAAAGTTTTCCCGGTATGACGTTACGTCGTCCAGATTATCTTTGATCGACTCAACACCCGCCAGTACGTTGAAGCGATGATCGCCGAGCGCAAAATTATACCGCAGTGTATTGGTCCAGGTCAGGCTCAGAAATTTGTTGGTATTGAGCGTCAGGCTGTTCAGTGAGCGGGCGATAAACCCATTCTGGAACGACTGTTCGATGTTTTTATTGGAAAACCCGGCATTGTCCATCCCCAGCGACGACCGGAAAATCAGCCCGCGAATGGGTTCGATTTCCGTGAAGACGTTACCAAACACGAACGTCCGGTTGATCTTATCCCAGCGGTTGATGTACTGCATAAACAGCGGGTTATTGCGGTCCGAATAGCCTGAACCAACGGGTCCGGCATAATCGCCCGTTTTGGTGTAAACCGGGATTGTTGGCGCGAGCGTAACGGCCAAACCGGGCGTTGGTGCACCACCCAAATCGGTAGAAACGGGATTTTCTTTTGACGAAGTCATTTGCAGATTTACCCCGAACTTGAACCGGCCATCGAACTTGCTGGTCAGACCATTAACGCGGCCCGTAATCCGGTTATAGCCCGTGTAGCGCAGCATCCCCGAATTGTTCAGGTAACTCACGTTGACTAAGATCGACGAGCTTTTGGTTCCGCCCGAAATGGTTAGGTCGTTATTAGTGACGTAGCCCGTTTTATAAATTTCGTTCTGCCAGTCGGTATCGCCAACCGGTACGTTCTGATCGCCACCCACGAACGGTTTCACGGTCACGCTGTTGAGTACCGGATTCCTGAAGTCTTTATTCCAGTCGAAGCCGTAAATATCGCCGTACCCCGATGCCGGATCGACGCCGTCATTGACCGACGCCTGCCACAAGGCCCGCCCCCGATCAACGGCATTAAGCATCTTAAACCGCTGTGACTTCTCGGACTGCGACGCAATACTGGTGTTAAACTGCACATTCAGCCGCCCATCGGTGTTGGCCCCGTTTTTCGTGGTCACAATGATAACCCCATTCGAAGCTCGTGCTCCGTAAATCGAGGCCGATGACGCATCTTTCAGCACCTGAATCGACTGGATAGCAGTTGTATTCAGGCTCTGAAAAACCTGACTCCGTTTGGTTGGCATTCCGTCAATGATGTACAGTGGATCGTTGTTTCCCAGCGTGTTAGCACCTCGGATCAGGATGCGGCTGGCGTCGCCGGAGGGCGTTCCCGACTTCTCGATATACAGCCCCGGCACCCGACCCTGCAAGGCCTGCATGGGGTTTCCCGAACTGGTATTTTTGGTAGCCGCTACGTCAACGATGGCTACGGCACCGGTCAGGTCCTGTCTGCGAGCGGTGGTGTAGCCCAATACGACAACCTCGGCCAACTGCCCGCCTTCGGCCAGTAAAACCGTGATGGAATTCGTATTTCTGACCGATACCTCCTGCGCAGCATAGCCGATGAACGACACCGTTACAGAACTGGCGCTTTGCGGGACCGATATCGAAAAATTTCCTTTGACATCGGCTACGGTTCCGGTTGTTGTGCCGGGCACAATAATGCTGGCACCGATCAGTGGCTCATTCGTTTTAGCATCCAGCACGTTGCCCGTAACGGTACGTTGTGCCAGTGCGATCTGCAGGGTAAGCAGCAGGGCGGCAAGGGTTAGCAGGTAATTTTTCATACTCATGATTTAGTTGGTTTAAATAGGCACTTTCAGAAGAGGCAGACGAAATAAGCTTTATTAAAAGTCTGTTAATCAGGCATTCTGCAAAATCATCGCTTCCGTAAACGACGGTGTCGCTCCAGGCTTTGACGCTACGTATGCTCCGGTTGCGCAGGCAAATTCAAGAGTTTTCTGAGGGCTTTCGCCCTGTAGCATTTTGTAGAGAAAAGCGGCCAGAAATGCATCGCCACTACCGATGGTATCCGCCACGTCGACCGAAAAACCGGCCTGGTTGGTAAAGCCATGTTCATCGAGCAAAATGGCCCCTTTCTCGCCGAGGGTTATGCAGAGTTTGTCGAGAGAATACCGGTCTCGGAGCTGCTGCATGGCCTGTTGCAGGTCGGTTTCGTCGCTATACCAGCCCGACAATTCGATGAGTTCGTGTTCATTGAGTTTGGCAATGTTGGCCTGACTCAACAGAACCTCCACCGTTGCGCGGTCGTAGTGCGGGGCGCGGAGATTTACGTCGAATACTTTCCGGGGGGCAACGGCCAGCAAGGCCAGCAGGGTTTCGTGGGTCTGTGGGCTTCGCGCGGCCAGACTGCCATAGACAAACAGGTCGCTATACTTCACTACGTCGATCAGGCCCGGTTCCAGTTGAATATAATCCCACGCAACGGGCTGAAGAATTTTGTACGTCACCTCATTGCTATCTGAGATGTTGGCTTTTGCCACGCCCGTTAAATGGGTTTGTCCCTTCTGAATCAGTTCGGTAGGGATGCCTTTTTGCGTTAGAAATTCCAGCAGTTCGCGGCCCAGTTCATCGCTGCCCACCCGACTGATTAGCTGGGCATTAAGACCAAAATTGCGAAGGTCGGCCGCTACGTTCATGGGTGCGCCACCGGGTTGCTTGCTGGTTGGCAGTACGTCCCAGAGAATTTCGCCGAAACAAGTGATGGTTGGTGTCATGGGAGTTTGGGTGATTGGTTAATCGGTTGATTGGTTGATCAGTTGATTAACCAATTAACTGATAACTGATAACTGGTTACTGTTTTAGTGTGCGAAAACCGTCTTTTCGATTTGCTCCAAGCTGGTGCCTTTGGTTTCGGGCATGATGCGCAGCACAAACAGGAGTTGCAGAACCATCATGCTGGTGAAAAACAGGAAGGTGTTGCCTCCACCAAACCGTTCGGACAGATACGGAAATGTGAACGTGATGATAGCCGCCATGAGCCAGTGCGTGAAGCTGCCGAGAGCCTGACCGCTGGCCCGTACTTCGTTCGGAAAAATTTCGGAAATGAACACCCAGATGACCGCTCCCTGCGAAAAGCCGAAAAAAGCGATGTAGCCGAACAGCAGAAACGGAACGGTCATACCGCTGAAGTCTTCGACATAGAAGGCCCGCGCTACCAAACCCAGCGTGATAATCAGCCCTACTGACCCGATTTTCATGAGCGTCCGGCGACCGTAGCGGTCAATCAAATTCATGGAAATCAGGGTGAAAACAAGGTTAATTAACCCAATACCCGCCGACGACAGCAGCGACGAACTTTTGCCCAGCCCGGTCATTTCAAAAATGCGGGGAGCATAATAAATGATGGCGTTGATGCCCGACACCTGATTAAATACGGCAAACAGCACCGCCAGCATTATGGGCGTTTTGTGGGCCGCCGTAAATAACCGGCTCGATGCAGGCGTATGGTTTCGGTCACTCTGCTGAATAGCTGCCAGCGTTTGCTCCGCCGTTTCGGGGTCGATCATCTGGAGCACCTCACGAGCCTCGGCCACACGTCCTCTTTTGAGCAGCAACCAGCGTGGACTTTCGGGAATGTTGAGTACCGCAACCAGAAAAATTACCGATGGAAGTGCCTGAACGCCAAGCATCCAGCGCCACGGTTCGTTGCCAACATCAGCCAGCAGGTAATTGGACAGGTAAGCAATCAGAATACCCAGCACGACATTGAACTGGAACAAACCGACCAATTTACCACGCGATTTGGCGGGCGAAATTTCGGTGATGTACATGGGAGCCGCCACCGACGACGCGCCCACACCCAGACCGCCCAGAAACCGGAAGACGAGAAAAATACCCCAATTGGGCGCGAGGGCCGTTCCGAGGGAAGCCAGCAAGTATAAAATCGCGATCCAGAACAGCGTTTTTTTACGGCCCAGCCGTTCAGCCGGAATACCGCCCAGCATGGAGCCCAGCACCGTACCAACAAGAGCGATGGAAACCGTCAGGCCGTGTTCCCAAACACTTAGGTGCCACAGCGTCTGGAGCGACTGTTCAACACCGGAGATAACGGCCGTATCGAAGCCAAAAAGGAACCCGCCCAGCGCGGAGGTAATGGACCAAAAGAAAACACGTTGTTTCTGACTCATAGCTGACACGAAGCGGGCGATTAACCATTAACTTCGATGCAAACTTATACAGTCCTACAGAGAGGGGCTTTCAGGAATTGTTCAAATGCTTCTAAAATAAGCGCAAAAGTTAATAGTCTGATTATTAGTACATTAAATAACTGATTATAAATTTATTTTCGATTTTGATACGTCAATTTTCGATTTTGTTTCACTCTGCATCCGGTATAAATTCATTACCTTTCATTCTGTCAGGTGAGAAAAGAAAAAATAAAACCTATTCCTGTCTGCACTGGTTTTATCAGCGATGACACCACTCCGAATGACATATGATACCGACGTACTTATTATAGGAGGTGGTCTGGCCGGATTGGTAGCGGGCATACATCTTGCCCAAAGCGGATTGCGTGTGCTGTTGCTGGAGAAGCATCGCTATCCCCGTCATAAAGTCTGCGGAGAATATATATCGAATGAGGTGCTTCCTTATCTGCATCACCTCGGCCTTACAATCGACGATCTCAATCCAGCCCGAATCCAGCGTTTTTTGATGAGCACGGCAACCGGAAAACCTATTCGCTGCCTGTTACCTTTGGGCGGCTTTGGTGTGAGCCGGTACGCCCTCGACCATTTTTTAGCTAAAAAAGCTGTTTCTACGGGTGTCGATCTTCGTCAGGCCGATGTACTGGATATTCAGTTCGACAACGATTCATTTATCGTAACAACTTCATCACAAGAGACTTACACAGCCAGTGTCGTTATTGGCGCTTATGGCAAACGCGCATCGCTGGACAAAAAGCTACAACGGCCATTTAATCAAACCCAATCGTCGTGGTTAGGCGTGAAAGCACATTACCAGGCCAGTTTTCCCAACGATCTGGTGGCCCTGCACAATTTCGAGGGTGGTTACTGCGGGTTGTCACAAGTGGAAAATGGTATAGTAAATGCCTGCTACCTTACTAACCACCGCAGTTTCAAAACTTTCAGGAATATCGACGCGTTTCAGCAGCATGTACTGGGCAAAAACCCATTTTTAAGGGATTTCTTTTCGGGTGCCACACCATTGTTCGACAAACCGCTAACGATTAGTCAGATTTCGTTCGCAAAGAAGAAGCCGGTCGACAACCACATTCTGATGTGTGGCGATACAGCCGGTCTTATCCATCCCCTTTGCGGCAATGGCATGGCAATGGCTATTCACAGTGCCAAACTGGTTTCGGAGTTAATTATCCAGTACTTTACGGGCAAAATCGCAACCCGTTTGGCATTAGAAAAACAGTACGCGGCCGCCTGGTCAGGGGAATTTAGAAGTCGGTTAGCAACGGGTCGAATCGTGCAATCGGTCCTATCTTCCCCCAGGCTCACCTCTGTCTTGCTTAAAGGCCTGCCACAAACAACCCGTTTATTGCCATTCATTATCAGGCAAACGCACGGAAAGCCAATTGTGCCTGCCTTACCAGCATAAAACCACCAGACCGTATAAAAACAGTACACAATATCTACGCAACATCAAATGTTTTTAAGCACGGCAAACCGTACATCTAAAGAAGAATTTCTGGATGATTTTTCGTTGGAAGGCGACGAATTGCGAGACGCATTAGATAAAATTGCGACTATTAATCAATGGTTGGGCGGTAATCAGGTTACCATCGACGGAATCAAGAAATTGCTGACTACTTATCCAAAAGAAAGCCTTGTTTCTATCGTCGATATTGGCTGCGGTAATGGCGATATGTGCCGGGCCGTTGTCGACTTTGCCCGACAGGAAAAACGAAATGTTCAGGTTTTAGGAATTGACGCCAACGCCTATACAGTTAGTCACGCAAAAGCCAGTTCATCCAACTACCCGGCTATCGACTACGCGACAATGAATGTGTTTGATGAAAGCTTTACTTCCGTCGAATACGATATTGCTTTATGTACGCTGACACTGCATCATTTTACGGACGAAGAAATCCTGCATTTAATGAGCCTGCTTGTTAACAAAGCCCGGATTGGTGTCGTTATAAATGACTTGCAGCGTTCAGGTTTAGCCTACCGGCTTTTCCAACTTATTTGTTTCATTTTCAGACTAAGTGAATTGTCTAAACAGGATGGCTTAACATCTATTTTGCGAGGATTTAAAAAGCAGGATTTGGTTTCTTATTCCAACCAACTACGAGTAAAGGCTTACAGCATCAAATGGCGATGGGCTTTTCGCTATCAATGGATTATAAAAAACGTATGAGCGTAAAAATAACGGCTGTTACAAAATCATTACCATCCAACTGGCGGGACACAAGTGATATTTTACCTTTTCTCGACGTTTGGCTGGAAGGACAGGAAAGCCGGTTTCAACGGAAAGTAAAGAAAATCTTTGAAAACGCGGCAGTCGATAGACGATACTCGATTATGGCACCGGACGAGGTGTTCTCCAAAACGTCATTTGAGGAGAAAAATGCAATTTACAGTCGCGAATGCATTAAACTGGGGGAAGATGCCTTAACAAAAGCACTAACTAAAGTAAACTGGAAACCGACCGATATTGACTACCTGATTACAGTGAGCTGTACGGGCATTATGATTCCTTCATTGGATGCCTATTTAATTAACAACATGCAAATGCGGCAGGATGTTGTGCGGCTCCCGGTTACTGAAATGGGCTGTGTAGCAGGCGTTTCGGGCATCATTTACGCGAAGAATTTTTTGAAAGCGAATCCAGGAAAACGAGCGGCCCTACTCGCCGTAGAATCGCCGACAGCTACGTTTCAGGTAACGGATTACTCGATGGCGAATATTGTCAGCGCGGCTATTTTTGGCGATGGAGCCGCCTGTGTTTTGCTGTCCTCATGCGAGGAAGACACCGGACCCGAAGTAGTGGCCGAAGAAATGTACCACTTTTACGACGCCACACATATGATGGGATTTAATCTCACAAACAGTGGCTTACAAATGGTATTAGACAAATCAGTTACCGAAAATATAGCTGCTCATTTTCCGGCTATCGTTCATCCATTTTTAGAAAAACATAGCTTAGTAATTGAGGACATTTCTCACCTTATTTTTCATCCGGGAGGACGTAGAATTGTTGACGTAGTACAGGAGTTGTTTGGTAAGCTGGGAAAGAATGTAGACGATACAAAAGAAGTTTTACGGCTTTATGGAAACATGTCGAGTGCTACGGTGCTGTACGTATTAGAACGTTTTATGGAAAAGGAAATTCAGAAAGGTGATTACGGCCTCATGTTAAGTTTTGGGCCGGGCTTTACGGCGCAGCGCGTTTTATTGCAGTGGTAAACGAATTTTCGAACACAAATTATTGGGCAATTATTCTGGGTGGAAGCACAGGATTAGGTCTGGCAGCAGCGAAGAAATTAGCGCAGCAGGGTATGAATATTTGCATTATTCACCGCACCCGAAAAATTGATCTCCCTGCCCTTGAAAACGAGTTTAAGCTCATAGAAAACCAAGGCGTTTTTCTGAAACAATTCAACATCGACGCTACTAATCCGGAGAAAAGAAGTTATGTCATTTCATCCCTGAACCAATCGTTTACGGAAGGTGAAAAGGTGAGAGCATTTGTCCATAGTATTGCCAAAGGAAACTTGAAATCAATGGTAGAAGAGAACCAACGGCAACTTCAGCACGACGATTTTCAATTGACTATCGAAGCGATGGCAATTAGCTTGTATGACTGGACAAAAGATATATTAACTGCCGGACTATTTGCCGCCGACGCCCGCGTCATTAGCTTTACCAGTGAAGGAAGCCAGAAAGCATGGAAAAATTATGCCGCCGTGTCAGCAGCGAAAGCCGCATTAGAAGCAATCTCCAGAAGTATTGCATTGGAAATGGCCCCGCTTGGTATTCGGGCGAATTGCATCATGGCGGGCATTACAGACACCGCTTCGTTACGGCTTATTCCAAATGCTGATGAGTTAATGGACCATGGCAAACGGCGGAATCCATTTTCGCGGTTGACCACGCCCGAAGACGTAGCGAATGTGGTCTATCTGTTATGTAGAGACGAAGCGGCCTGGATCAACGGCGCGGTTATTCCGGTCAACGGTGGCGAACACCTTCAATAAAACCTCGCTTGCAGGACTTTAACCATATCTACGAAAAATTACCCTACAGCAAACCATTTTTGTTTGTCGATACGTTGCATCGCATCGACGAAAACGAAGTGGAGGGCAGTTATACTTTCCCCGAAAATTCATTCTTTTATACGGGTCACTTCAAGAAAAAACCGGTAACGCCGGGTGTTATTCTGACGGAGGTCATGGCCCAGATCGGTGTCGTTTGCTTGGGCATCTTTCTACTGGCCGACACCCTGACCGACGACGTTATCATCGCCATGACGGATACAAAAATTGATTTCTACAGGCCCGTTTTCCCTACCGAAACAGTTACTGTTCGGTCCGAAAAAGTCTATTTTCGATTTAATAAGTTAAAATGCAGGGTTGAGATGCTGAACAGCCGGGGCGAACTGGTTTGTCGCGGCACCATATCAGGGATGATGAAACCCAGTAATCATGCGTAAACGAGTCGTTATTACCGGTCTTGGCGTAGCAGCACCCAATGCGGTAGGCGTATCTGCTTTTTCAACGGCGATCGAGACCGGACAGAGTGGCATCACATTTTGGCCGGAATTGGCTGATCTGAAATTCTCGTGTCAGATCGGGGGCATCCCGCCCGTAACAGAAACTATTAAACAACAGTATTTCAGCGAATTACAGCTTCGTCAATTGAATAGCAGCGGCCTTATTTATGGCGTCATTGCGGGTATGGAAGCTTGGCAAAACGCGGGCCTTCCCATAGCGACTGACGAACCAGACTGGGATTCCGGTATCGTTTTTGGCACGGGCGTTCTGGGCATTGACAAACTGCGCGAATCTTTTTATAAAGTCGATGAAGGGCAGGTTCGGCGGTTGGGCAGCACAGTCGTTGTGCAGACAATGACCAGTGCCGTGAGTGCGTATCTGGGTGGCATGATTGGCTGCGGCAATCAGTTAACCGCCAACTCGTCGGCCTGCGCGACCGGCACCGAAGCCCTCCTGCTGGCGTATGAACGTATTGCCTGCGGAGATGCAATGCGCATGTTAGCAGGCAGTTGCAGCGACCATGGTCCGTATATATGGGGTGGGTTCGATGCTATGCGCGTGATGCCTTACCAATTTAATGACGCGCCCGAACGGGCATCGAGACCGCTAAGCGCAACCGCAAGCGGCTTTGTGCCGGGCAGTGGTGCCGGTGCGCTGGTGCTGGAATCGCTGGAGTCGGCACGGGAACGTAACGCGACTATTTACGCCGAAGTGCTGGGCGGGCACCTCAATTCGGGTGGGCAGCGGGGCGGTGGTTCCATGACCGCGCCCAATGCGGTAGCCGTAAAACGTTGTATTCAACGAGCTATCGAACAAGCGAACATTCAGCCGGAGGACATTGACCTGATTGACGGCCACTTAACGGCTACCATAAAAGACTCCGCTGAAGTAATGGCCTGGTGCGAAGCCCTGGGTCGTCAGGGTACTGATTTTCCGTACATTAACTCACTGAAATCCATGGTGGGTCATTGCCTGAGTGCGGCTGGCAGCATCGAGTGTGTGGCGGCCGTATTGGAGTTGCACGAGGGCTTTATTTATCCAGCCATCAATTCAGAAGATCTGCATCCCGGCATTTCAGCCCTGATTGCGCCCGAAAAAGTGCCGCAGCAACTTATCAAAAAAGATATCCGTGTAATTGCGAAGGCTAATTTTGGCTTTGGCGATGTCAATGCGTGTGTTATCTTGACCAAATTTCAATCGTAAACAGGAGTATGCAAACGAAGGATGAGTTAGTCGCAACGCTTAAAAAAATTGTAAAGCCTTATATTCAGGACCAACAGGCCTTTGAGAACGTTACCGAGAACACCGATTTCATCAATGATTTGAAAGTGAACTCGGCCAACTTAGTCGATATCGCGCTCGACGTTGAAGAAGAATTTGATATTGTAATTGACAACGAGGCTATGGAACGGATGCTGACGGTTGGCTCCGCGGTAGACATTATTACAAAGAAACTGGCCGAAAAATGATCGGCAACGACATTGTCGATCTAGCACAGGCGAAACGGGAAAGCAACTGGCGACGAACGGGTTTTTTAGCGAAGATTTTCACGTCCTACGAGCAACATCTTATTGACGCAGCCATTAACCCTGACCAGATGGTTTGGCTGCTGTGGAGCATGAAAGAAAGCGCGTATAAGCTGGCAATCCGAAGTACACAAAAACGCGTTTTTGCCCCTCAAAAATTAGCCTGCCACATTGATGAGTTGACCGGCACAACGTGCAGTGGAACAGTACATTACGTCGAAGAATACCGCTCAATATCAGTTCTTGCGCCAGATTATATCAGTACCATTACCTGTTCAGCCGACATCGCCCCGACGCTTACCGAAACAATTATTCCGTTCGCTGATGCGACGTATCAAACCCAGCATCGGGTTATTCGACAACGTATAATTCAGCATTGTTCAGCATTGTTTGCTGTTCCTGAACAAGCCATTCAACTTTGTAAAAACAACATAGGTATTCCTGAAGTACGGGTTGCTAATTCAGCCGTGTTGCCGTTGAGCATTAGTCATCATGGGCATTTTGGCGCGTATGTGATGGTTGATAGTACAATGGAAATTCATAATACACCGGGTTGAAACCCAGCGCAAGTCATTCTTCATGTACTCAATCTGATCATTTATTTCGGATTCTCTGCTCTTTAAACTTGCCGTCCGATGCAAGTCCCTCTTCACTGCACCAATGACTTGCACCGGGATTTATCCCGTGAACTATATACCCGATTAAACCCCGACCGGCAATTTCCGGTACTCCGACGGTGTTTTCTGCGTGTGCTGTTTGAAGAACGTAGTGAAATACGCAGGCGAGTTGAAGCCGGTTTCATACGCTATTTCGGCCATCGACTTTGTGCTCTCCGCTAACAGTCGCTTGGCTTTTTTCAGTCGTATTTCGGCCACGTAATCAATCACATTCATGTCGAGCAGAGCCTGCACTTTACGGTAAAGCTGCACCCGAGACAAGCCCATGTCGCGGCTTAGTTTCTCCACCCCAAAATCGGGATCGGTGAGGTGTAGCTCGATCAGGCCGGTTAATTCGTTCAGAAATTTTTTGTCCTGCCGATTGCCCGTACCCGTTGTTTGTGACAGAAAATCCGACGCATAGCGCCGTTGCCACTTTTCGCGGTTGGCGAGCGTCGTGCGCAGTATTTCGAGCAGGTACGTTGTGTTAAAGGGCTTTGTAACATACGCATCGGCCCCGGCTCGGGTGCCTTCAATCCGCTGCTCCATCTGGCCTTTAGCCGTTAGCAAAATTACCGGAATGTGCGACGTTCGCAGGTCGGCTTTTACGCGTTGTGTGAGTTGCAGGCCATCCATCCCCGGTAGCATTATATCGCTGATAATCAGGTCCGGAATAATCTCCAGCGCACGTTCCCAACCCTTCTCGCCCGTGTTTTCGGCGACAACAGCAAACTCGCTGCCCAATCGGGTGGTCAGAAACGTTCGAAGATCGTCGTTATCCTCGATGACCAGCAAGGTGCCCGCCTGATTTGACAACAACGGCCCGGATTCCGGTACGTCGTCATCGTCCATGTCGATCAGCATTCGGTGTGGCGTTTGCGCCGGTTGACCCGCCAAATCCTGATGTAATGACGCCTGTTGTGAGCCAGCCCGGAGCGGTGGCCCATTCATTTCTTCGGCGGTCAGATGAACGTTGCCCAGCGGCAGCAGAATCGTAAACGTAGTCCCTTTATCTTTCTCGGACTGCACACTGATTTCGCCCTGATGCAACTGAATAAACTCCATCGACAGGGCCAATCCCAGCCCCTTCGACAAGTTGAAAGACTTGGTTCCGCTGAAAAACAAATCAAAAGCATGAGCCTGTTCATCAGGGGTCATACCCTCGCCATTATCCTGCACCTGAATCCGCACCTGGCTATTCAGCACATCCAGCCTAACATGAATCAGGCCCCCTTTTGGCGTATATTTGAAGGCATTAGCGATCAGATTGACGATGACTTTGTCTAGCTTTTCGGTATCGAACCAGACTGGCAGACAAGGCTTTGCGGGAATAAACTGTAAATCAATCCGCTGTTTTTCGGCTTTCCGTTTGAAGTCCTGAACAATGTCCTGAATAAAGGCCGTCAGGTCCTGTTCCGACGTATGCAGTTGCTGTTTGCCGGCGTCCGTTTTCCGCAGGTCGAGCATCTGGTCGATCAATCGCAGCAGGCGATACGCGTTTTTCTGGACGAGCGATAAGTTGCTTTTGAGGTCGTGCGGGCTGACCGTTTTTTTACTCAGCAAATCTTCGGTTGGCGTCAGAATCAGGCTGAGGGGTGTATTGAATTCGTGGGAGATATAGGAATAGAACCGTAGTTTTTCTTCAGTGGCCGACCGGGCCTGTTGTGATACCGTTTCGATTTTATCTTTCTGATCGCGGATTTCCTGATTCTGTTTTTCGAGCGTTCGGTAGGCGGCCTGCTTCGACCGAAATAAATATAAAGCCCACGCGCCCAACAGGATAACGACGAGCAAACAGGCCAATGTGAAGTATAGTCTGTTCTTCTGCGATGTATATGTCTGGGTTAACGTATCAATGCTTTGGCTTTGCTTTTCAATATCGAGTTGCTGCGCCAATAGCTTGTCGCTCTGCGCTTTAAGAGCGCGGATGTTCGACCCATCAACCTGAATGGAGTTAAGAATCTGTTCGCGCTTAACGGATTTACCTTCCAAAATTCGCGTTGCCGTTTCAATGGCTTCCTCGCCCCCCGTCGGGTACAAAAAACTGGCTTTCAGAATCCCATCCGTGATGGCCTGCATCCCCGCGTTTGGGCCGGGGAGCGCGTCTATTCCTACAAATTCCAACTCATTTTGTATGCCGTTTTGTTTGCAGACCGCATAAGCACCCAGAGCCATTACGTCATTATGGGCGAACAGGACATCCGCTTTTTTTAGTGCATTAAGTTCAGAAGCCACCACATGACGTACCGTATCCCGTTCCCACTGTCCGTTTAACTCTTTGACTACCTGAATATTAGGATATTTCTTCAATTCCTCCCGAAACCCGCGATGCCGCTCCTGTGCGGGCGATGAACTGGGCAGCCCCCACACCTCCACAACGCGCCCCCGGCCTTTCAGGTGATTACCGATGAAGGCCCCGGCTAAGCGACCAATCTCAACATTGTCGCCCCCGATGTACGCATTGTAGGATTCAGTTTCGATTTTTCGGTCGAGTAGGATCACCGGGATTCCTTTCCGAAAAACGGCTTCAATGACCTTTGTAAACGGCGTAGTTTCATTGGGTGAGATAACCAGAATATCAATATCCCGATCCACTAATGACTGAACCTGAGCCAGTTGCTTCGCTGTGCTGTTCCCAGCGTCTTCATAAAGTAAGGTGTAGTTCGAATGAAACGTGAGTTCGCGTTTCATGTCATTGAGCAGGGTTTTCCGCCACTCGTCGCCCCCCGTGCATTGCGAGAATCCGATCCGGTATACTTTGGTTTCGGGCGTTGACTGACAACCATTTACCAAAAACCAACTGACCAAAAACAGCAGACAGCCAATCATCCGATTTAATGGCACGTATTTGCTTTCGTACAACGCACGACGCTTCACGAACCAACTGGCTGAATTAGGCATAAAAGGGGGAACTGTTTTCGGTATTGTCCAAAGATAATCTATAAGAAATTGAATACAAAGAGTTCGAAAAAGCAGCCATGCGCTGGATTATTTACCCGGTAAATCTGACGATATAAGCCTGTCACCTGTAGCAATTATTGACTTGATACCCGCCGTTTACCATTCGGTTGATACGTGATCAGTGTACAAACCTGATCGTCATGCTAATAGTCTCCTTTCAACATATAAAAACTTAACCGCTGCCCAAAGTGTATTAGTAAGGTATGCCTATGATAGGCATACCTTACTAATACACTTTGGAAAATAAACAGTTCTGCATTTTTGCAGTAGATGATGATGATGACGATAGAATTTTAATTGAAACTGCGCTAAAGTCTTATTCAGATTGTACAGTGACATTTTTTGAGGATGGGGAAGAGTTATTAGCAAAGCTCTCTGAGATTCCTGAAGAGAATTTACCTACACTGATCTTATTGGACATCGACATGCCCCGGATCAATGGGTATGAGACGTTAAAAGAACTCCGGGCCAAGCCAGGTTTGCGCTCCATCCCTGTACTTGTTCTGAGCGGCAACCACGACGAACAGGCCGTCCGTAAGGCTTATGAGTTAGGCGCGAACACATTTATCAGTAAGCCAAACACATTTAATGAATTAGATGGGCTACTGAAATTAACCTACCAGTTTTGGCTTAAAACGGCTCATACACCCCAAAATCCATAAGTTTAAGCCCAAAACAAGTTGCTTCGTATGCAACACGCTACTACTGAACGCTATAAATCCTACTTAGTCAATACGTTATAAGGCTGTAAAAAATCGGGTTCTGACTGGTCATCACAAACGAATGCCATCGGATTTTTAAAAATATATCGGGTAGGAATTATCCCTAAATTGCCAGCAGAAAACCATTCCTACCTGACTTTATGCAACAAAAGATACGGCGTGAAGATGCCCTCGACTATCACGCCAAAGGACGCCCCGGCAAACTCGAAGTTATTCCGACTAAAGATTACAGCACCCAGGCCGACCTGTCGCTGGCCTACTCGCCGGGTGTGGCCGAACCGTGTTTAGCCATCGCCGAAAATCGCGAAGACGTCTATAAATACACCGCAAAGGGTAATCTGGTGGCCGTTATCAGCAATGGAACGGCGGTATTGGGTCTGGGCGATATTGGCCCCGAAGCCAGCAAACCCGTGATGGAAGGAAAAGGGCTGCTGTTCAAAATTTACGCCGATATTGACGTATTCGATCTTGAGCTGGACACCACAAACGTCGATGAGTTTGTGCGGATGGTGAAAATTCTGGAGCCTACGTTTGGTGGCGTCAATCTGGAAGACATCAAAGCGCCGGAATGTTTTGAGATTGAGGAACGGCTCAAAGCCGACCTGAACATTCCCATCATGCACGATGATCAGCACGGCACAGCCATTATTTCGGCGGCTGCGTTGCTGAATGCGCTCGAACTCGTTGGCAAGACGATTCAGGAAGTAAAAATTCTGATCAATGGCGCGGGAGCTTCGGCCATTTCGTGTACTAAGCTGTACCTATCGCTCGGCGCGACCGTCGAAAATGTGGTCATGTGCGACAGCAAGGGCGTTATCCGGTCCGACCGTACCGATCTCGACGTGCGTAAAGCACACTTTGCCACGGCCCGAAATCTGAACACGCTGGAAGAAGCCTTCGTTGGGGCCGATGTATTTGTGGGTTTATCGAAAGGGAACACAGTGAGTCAGGACATGGTACGTTCGATGGCCGACAACCCGATTGTCTTCGCGATGGCTAACCCCACACCCGAAATCAGCTATGAAGACGCTACTGCCGCGCGTCCCGATATTATTATGGCAACGGGCCGTTCCGATTATCCGAATCAGGTCAATAACGTATTGGGTTTTCCGTATATTTTTCGGGGTGCGCTCGATGTGAGGGCTACCGAGATCAACGAAGCCATGAAGTTAGCCGCCGTTCACGCGTTGGCCGATATGGCTAAGAAGCCCGTTCCCGATCTGGTGAACATGGCCTACGGAACTGATAATCTGATGTTTGGCCGCGATTACATCATTCCGAAACCCGTTGACCCTCGTTTGTTGGTAACGGTAGCGCCAGCCGTAGCCAAAGCCGCCATGGATTCGGGGGTGGCTAAGCACCCCATTACGGACTGGGAAGCTTATGAAACGCAGCTTGCCCGTCGGCTGGGTCAGGATACGCGCATTTCACGGGTTATCAACAACAAGGCACGTACCAATCCAAAGCGGGTTGTTTTTGCCGACGCCGAAAACCTGAAAGTACTTAAAGCAGCCCAACAGGTTAAGGATGAAGGTATTGCTCACCCTATTTTGCTGGGCGAACAAGCCATGATTCAGGCCATGATTACGCAGAACAATCTGGATCTGGCTGATATTCCCATCATTGACCCGCGCTCACCGGAACAACACGCGCTCATCGAGCAATTCGGCGATTTGTTTTACCAGAAGCGCCATCGGAAAGGCGTGAGTGCCGCCGAGGCCCGAAAACGGATGCTCCAGCGTAATTATTTCGGGGCCATGATGGTTGAAACGGGGCAGGCCGACGCGCTTATTTCGGGGCTGACGCAAAATTATCCCGATACCATCCGGCCCGCGTTGCAGGTAATCGGCAAAGAGCCGGGCGTGCAGAAAGTGGCCGGGATGTACATTTTGCTGACCAGCCAGGGGCCGCTGTTTTTCTCCGACACAACGGTCAACGTGAACCCCACCGCCGACGACATTATCGAGATTACGGAACTGACCGCGCGGGCCGTTGAACGGTTCAATATCAAACCCCGCATCGCTTTGGTAACGTATTCCAACTTCGGCAGCGCGAAGGGCGAAGATGCCGAAAAAATGCAGCAGGCTGCCGAGACACTGCAACGAAAACACCCCGATATGGTTGTCGATGGCTCGATGCAAGCGCATTTAGCTTTCAATACGGAATTGCTACGTCAGAATTATCCGCTCAGTAAATTAGTCGATGAAGGAGCCAATACGTTGATTTTCCCGAATCTGTCGGCGGCTAATATCGCCTACAACCTCATGCGCGAAACTGCCGGGCCGCGCTCGGTGGGTTTCGATGCCATCGGGCCGATCCTGCTGGGTATGCGGAAGCCGGTATACGTACTGCAACTTGGCTCGTCGGAGCGGGAAATTGTGAACATGGTCGCGATTGCCGTTGTCGAAGCACAGGGCGCGAGTTGAACACGTAGATTTGAATGTGTAGTTCATTTGTCATCTTTTCTTTTCAATGACCGAAAAAAGACGATATCTGGACTGCACACTCAAATCTACCCAGTTAATCCATATTCCCTAATGGCATAACCGCCGTTCAATCAAAGCTTTTGCTTTTTTACGAACGGCGGTTTAGTTTGCAGTCAATAGCCTTAGCGTTCATTACAGACTTTCCTCCATTTTATACGTAATACCAAAAACATACACAATCATGAAAGAATTACGCTGCAAAGATGTGGGCTTCGACTGCCCCGGTATTATCCAGGCTGACAGTGAAGCCGAAGTTCTTCAATTGGCCGCTCAACACGCTCAGGATGCCCATCAGGTGACAGTTACGCCCGACATGGCTGAGCAAATCAAAACGCTCATTCACGAGGTGGCTTAGGCGGGTACAGCTCCAGCCACAACGACAACCGCTAAGAAAATGAAATTCCTGATCCACATCACCTGTGGTCCCGACAACGCTACAAAAGCCGCGCTGGGTTTTCTGGTAGCGAAAACTGCATTAGACGAAGGGCATACAGTTTCGCTCTTTCTGGCCGGAGACGCTGTTACTCTACTCAAAGATGCGGAGATGGACGAAGTCGTCGGTTTAGGAACGGGCAAACTCCGAGACCATTATGAGGCTATTGTAAAAGCCGGTGGACGGTTCTATTTATCGGGTATGTCGTCGAAAGCACGCGATTTGACTGATGCTGACATTACCGGAAAACCGGCAGAATTTGCCATGCCGACAGTATTGGTTCAATTAGCCACGGATAGCGACCGGGTGTTTACCTACTGATTGCTCAATCCAACGATTTTTGCTTTTCCTGAATCGCGGTTTAGTTGTCAGTTTCCAGTCCCATAAACGCATCGCCTTATGACTCGTACGCTCATACTTACCGCATTTGTCTGTATCTGCACAACTGCTTTTCGCGCGTCCGATGGGGTCACCGGAACGTGGAAACGAACATCCATGCTTCTGGTGGAAAGTGATGGCAAAACCACCGACATGATGGCGATGCTGACCAGTTCGATGCCCTGTACGAAAGACATAACCTACACATTTCTGGGCGATGGACAGTTAAAAACGACGGTTCCGGATGCATGCGGAAAGCTAAGGAAAACCGTAGAGGATATGAACGTCGATTCCCGCTGGGCGGTCAGTGGCCGGAAGGTAACCATCACCACGACGATGAAAGGCTTTCCACCCGCTACGTATGACGTTAATTTTCAGAGCACGACAATGACCTGGCTCTTCAACTTCGCCGACAATCCAACTACGCCGAACCCCACAAAAGCCAAACGAATGACCATTGTGTATCAGCGGATTTATTAGCTCTACTTGTAAGCGGATATCCGCTTACAAATAGAGCCTATCCCGGAATCACTTATCCGGTAAAACTTCGACCCGAATGTTCTTCTGTTCAATGCGCGACAACTCAGGTAACTGTCGCGCTACGTATTTACGGTCGTAATTGCCAACGGAAGTTGTATCCTTCTCATCGCCTTTATAGTTGATATAATCCTGAAAGCGAATACCGCCAACCGTCTGCGGATTGATGGCTTTACGAAAACGCGGCCCGCCTTCGCTGTAGGCTAAATAGTCCATCGTGTGCGTCTGCTGGTTGAACCAGTAAAAAAACGTATCCTGATAATCGTTTCCGCCACCCTCCGCCCGAAACCGTACTCGAATTTTATGGTACGTCTGCCCGTCAACCTGACTTTCACCCACGTAGTCGGCCAGCACAGCCGGGTCGTTCAGTTTAGAGGGCAACAGAACGAAGTACGAAACGGCGTTCACGGCCTCGCTATATTTATTTGTCTGCGCCGTGTCCAGCGTCTGTCGTTGTCCGTTTCTGGTCCGGGTAAGACCGTCGTTGGTCAGCACTTCTTCAATAAGCTGGTTCGTCGAATCGCGGTGCGTACGCGTGTAGCGGAACCGCCCGTCCTGTTGTTCCAGCACCAGATGAAACTGCCGGAAATCAAACTCAATTCGTTTGTTCAGATAAGCATCTCCGCCGTGCGCCCTGACTGCTTCATCGATAATTGATCTGGCATCCTGTTTTGGCTGGCAGCCAGCGACGATGAAAAAAGAAATGCACAGATAGAGCGAAATGCGGAGCATAATTGAGTGAGTTAGAGAAACGTAAACTTACCAATATTGGCATAGAGATATGTTTTTAATGGCTGATTCAGAATCATTTTGTTCAATGGCTGCTTCGCAAAGGCATCTTATAAAATCCCTTCTGTTTTATAAGCAACCCGCCGTTCAGTCAAAGGCTCTTCCTTTGACTGAACGGCGGGTTGGGTTTGAACGTACACTGACGACTATTCTCAACGTCTCTGCATCTGAATCGGGTCAGCACTTATTTAATACATTCTGTAAAATACGCGCAAATTCCCTGTCATTTGGCGACGTGAACAAGTTGAAATGGTCGCCGGGAATTTCGTGTACGTCGACGCCCTTTAAGGCAAAGGGTTTCCAGCCAAGAAATTCAAAATCGTCCATGTAGTGGCTGCGTACTTTAGCGCGGAATAAATCGACCCGCATCGGCATGGGCACCAGTCGGTAATTTTGAGCGGCTATCCGGTTGGTTTTGCTGACTTTATAATAATTATCATCAAGCTCCTGGGGATTCTGATCGGTGTAGCGAATTTTCCGGTATAGTTGATCGACTCTGCGTTTTACTGTTTTTCCCTTAAAGGCAATCGTTTGTCGGGGATTATCTTTCAACAAGGTAAAAATATACAACCGTTCTTTCAATAACGTAGTCGCCGAACGCCACATTCTGACGGGCCAGGCACTATGATAATCTGACTGATCGGCATACGTATCGAACATAGCCAGCAGTTTGACTTCTTTACCTTTTTCGATTAGCTGTTTACTCACTTCATAGGCGATCAATCCACCAAAAGAGTACCCGGCTAACGCATAAGGCCCATCCGGATTATTTTTCGTGATTGCTTCGATGTAATAAGCGGCCATCTCTTCGATATTATCGTACGGCTCATCCTCACTATTAATACCTTTCGCCTGTAAGCCATAAATCGGCTGGTCGGGGTCCATGTGTATGGCTAATACGTTGAACAACATCACGTGTAAGCCCGCTCCGTGGATGATATAAATCGGCATTTTTGTTCCCTGCGGCTTGATGGGAACGAGCGCGTCAAACGAAATAGACCAGCCGTCCATTTGCAGGATCGACGCTAATTTCTCCACGGTCGGGTACTCAAATAACGTGGCCAGCGGCAGTCGTTTACCCGTTTTTTTCTCTAAACGGGTCATCACCTGCACCGCAATGAGTGAGTGGCCACCCAGCTCGAAAAAGTTATCGAACACACTTATTTTTTCCAGTCTCAAACACTCCATCCAGATGTCGGACACCAGCTTTTCTATATCTGTTCGGGGGCCAATGTGACCCGATTGGCTTTCCGTTTTAGTCAACAGAGGTTCAGGCAACGCTTTCCGGTCTATTTTACCATTGGGCGTCAGCGGCAATTTTGCCAAAATGACAAAGTCATTCGGGACCATGTAGGCTGGCAGTTTCGATTGCGTGTGCTGTTTCCAGGCTTCGATCTGCTCGGGAGAAACAGCCAGATTGGGCGTGAACGGATTCCGTATAAAATTGCTTAATGATGCATTCTCTGCGGCAATACGTACGGGTCGGGCCGGAATCCGTTTGCTGGCTGTGCGCGGAATAAACATGACATCCAGCAGGTTATCCGTCCCATCGCCAGCCCAGCGAATATGCGTGGAAAAATTATGTTTTTCGCCCATTGACCACAGCAGCGACGGATCGACTCCGGGCAGAATAACCGCCATTTTCTGTTTCGCTTCGGCCAGGAATTTATCATCGCTCAGCGCATTGATTACCTGAATCAACTGGTAATCCGGTGCTGTGCGGTCATTAAATACATTCGTTAGCTGCACTACGTTTCCCGAACTCCTGATCAGGCTTTGTTCAATGCGGTCAAGTGTCAAGTCAGGCGTCCAGTCAACAATCACATCAGCATTGACCACGTCGGGCGGATTGCCCACATACAGCCAAATATCGTAGTGGTACTTCGTTGTTTCATTGAGGTAACGTCCTTCACGAAGCTGAATATCAACCGCCGAAATTGCCGGTACGTAGTGTGGAAGCAGGTAGAAAAAAGCGGGATCGGCCAGTAATTCATCTTCGATTTGTACCCGCCGATCAACGATTTTCCTAAAATCAGCCAGCGTGCTTCTCTCCGTCGACCGTTGAAACTGATCGAAGGCGTGGTGCATTTTCAGGCTGTTTTTTCCCTGCATATCGCCAATAAATATACAGCCTCCCGGTTCAACGTGCTTAACGGCCTCCTCAATAACGCGCAGCAGATACGTTGTATCGGGAAAGTATTGGGCCACGCTATGAATAACCACCAGGTCTAACGAGGCTTCTATGACGCTGCTAAAATCATCGGCAGGGGCAACGGCGGCCTTAACACCACGCCATTTTACCTTATTCAATGCCAGCTTTTGCTGAAGTTTTTCAACGGCAGTTTCCGAATAGTCCGTTGCTATATAAGAGGTTGTGTCGGGGGCGAGTTCAAAAAGCAGTTGTCCCGCTCCGCAACCGACCTCAATCACCCGTGTTGGTTTCAGTGCTTTTATTCGTCTGACCGATTGCGCCAGCCAATCGTCAACTTCCTGTCTGATCTCTTTTTTTCCACTCAACTGTTCAGAAACAGCGGCATCTAAATTCTGATCGGTGAGGGCAATTGTGCTCTCGTACGATGCACCCAGTTCATACATTACGTCCCACCGTTCTTTCCAGTCGGCCAGATCGCTTTTCGGTGAAACAAGATTTGGGACGACGTAAGCCACCAATTGCTGGTCGCCGGGGCGGTCTTCGCGGGCAATAACAACGGCTTCTTTAATAGCCTCAAGGCTCGTCAATACGTTCTCTATTTCGCCGGGTTCGATCCGATGGCCCCGAACTTTCACTTGCTGGTCTACCCGACCCAGGCACTGTATTTCGCCGGTCGAAAGGAATCTGCCCAGATCGCCCGTTCGATACATAACGCTTTTTTGCCCCTTGTCGAACGGATTCTTCACAAACCGCTCCGCCGTCAGTTCCGGTCTGTTCAGATAGCCCCGCGCTACGCCATCGCCCGCAATGTATAACTCGCCAACAATTCCTTCGGCAACGGGCTTCAGAAATTCATCCAGCATATAAACCTGCGTGTTGTTGATGGGCTTGCCAATCGTAATTAACTCATTGGCATCAATTTTTTTGACGGTCGACCAAATGGTTGTTTCCGTTGGCCCATATACGTTCCATAACTCAGCACAGTTGCGAATGAGCTTATCGGAGAGATCTTTCGGCAGCGCTTCTCCGCCACACAACACCTTCAGCGGCAGGGGTTTATCCCAGCCTGAATCGAGCATCATTCGCCAGGTGGAGGGCGTTGCCTGCATGATACTCACGTTTTCAGTCCTGACCAAATCGAGCAGCGCACGACCATCGCGGGCCGTTGCGGTGTCGGCCAGCAGAATAGTGGCCCCGGCCAGCAAAGGCAGGTACAATTCCAGACCGGCAATGTCGAACGAAATGGTGGTTACGGCGAGTAACGTATCGTCTTTTTTGATGCCCGGCACGGCCTGCATACTCCACAGGAAATTCACTACGTTACGGTGCTCAATCAGTACGCCTTTGGGCCTGCCGGTCGAGCCGGAGGTGTACAGCACATACGCCAGATCGTGGGCAGAGACCAGCCGGTCCGGGTTTTCTTTCGAAAACGCTTTCGACGTATCGAGCGCGTTTTCGATCAGGATTTGAGTAGCCTGACTGGATAAATTACCGGCGTATTTTCTGGACGTGATGAGCAGTTTGGCCGACGAATCGGTAAGCATGAACGCCAGCCGGTCTTGCGGATAGTCGGGGTCGAGGGGCAAATAAGCGGCACCCGCTTTCAACACGGCCAGTATCGTAATCAGCATGTCGGGCGACCGATCCAGCGCGATACCAACCACATCGCCAACTTTAATTTCTTGCTGAATCAGGTAGTGAGCCAATTGATTAGCCGTTTCATTCAGTGCCTGATAACTCAGTACCTGTTTATTGAAACGTATGGCTGTTTTTTCCGGGTTTTCAGCCGCTGTCTGCGCAATTAATTCGTGTAAGGGCTGGCTCGGATAATCAGCAATTGTGTTGTTCCAGCGCGCGAGCTTTTCACTCAGCCCTTCCTCAGATTTGAACGTAATATCACCAATTAAAACGGCCGGATCAGCAACAACCGTTTTCAGAATCGTTTCAAAGTCGGCCATCAGCCGATGGATGGTTTCGGCTTTGAATAAATCAGAATTATAAGCCCATTCGACCGTCAGGGATTTATTAAATTCGCTAATGTTGAAAAACCATTCGAAGTTTTCGTATTCCTTCGGATGGGTAAAAAATTTATGGGTTAGGTTATGAAAATGAACGCCCTCGTCCATGCCCATGTCGATGTTAAAAATGACCGGAACAAGCGGCATCCTCGACGTATCTCTGGGAATGTTTATGTTTTTAAGTAAGGCACTGAATGTCAGTCGCTGATGGTCCTGCGCATCGAAAAGCGATTGCCTGCATACTTTTAAAAAATCGGAGAATTTAAGGTGCGTTTCGAGGTGGCTCCGCAGTGGCAGCAGGTTTACGCAGTGCCCAACCAATTTATGATTTCCCGTAACGGACTGCCCGGCGGTGGGTAACCCGACAACAATATCCTCCTGACCGGACAACCGGTGAAGCAGTACGTCGAAAGCCGCCAATAAGGTCGTCACAAAGCTGCAACCGGCTTTAAGTCCCATTTTTTTGACCGCTGCTACCAGGTCATCATCCAGCGGAAAGTCCAGTCGGCTGCTTTTAAAAGTCCGGAAGGTTGGTCGCGGGAAATCGGTCGGAAGGTCAAACGACGGCACT
>JANPJE010000299.1:0-18765 GCA_031425355.1 Spirosoma sp.
CCCATCCGTACAAAACGGGATAAACGGCGGGCATCGCCGGAACTGAGTTGCTGACAACTGGCTGCCGGGTCGAGGGCCTCGGTCAATAGGCTTGCTTCGGGCAGGGCCTGCTGCTGGCTAAGGTCATTGTAGGCCGCTGCAAACTGCGGCTTAACCGTCGATGTTCCAAGGATATAGGCGTTCATGGCGTTTTGCTAAGTAAAATGGCCGCACAGGAGCCACCCATCCCGATCGAATTAGTCATAACATGATGCAGCGAATCAGTGGGCTTCGTACGGGCCAGCGGAATAAGACCGTGTTCGGGGATGGCTTCGCCAAAGTGCAGATTGCCCGGCATAAACTGTTCGGTCAGGCAGAGCAGCGAAATGACCGTTTCAATGGCACCGGCAGCGGCCAGTGTGTGTCCGGTAAACGCTTTCGTGGAACTGAAGGATGGTACCTCTCCAAAAAAGGCTTGCAAGGCGTTGCCTTCCGTCAAATCGTTGTTGGGAGTTCCCGTACCGTGTGCATTAACGTACTGAATGTCAGACTTTTGCAACATGGAGCCGTCAAGAGCCTTTTTCATCGCTAATTGAATACCGTAGCCGTTTGGCGACGTTGACGTAGCATGGTAGGCATCGTTGGTGCTGCCGTAACCCGCCAAATGAGCCAGGGGAACCACCCCCCTACGGCGGGCCGATGCATCGGATTCAAGCACCAGATAAGCCGCGCCTTCGCCCAACGAGATGCCTTGTCGGTGCCGGTCGAAGGGGCGGCAGGGCTGTCGGTCTACTAACATCAGCGCGTTGAATCCGTTGAGCGTGAACCGGCTCAGGGCATCCGTTCCGCCAACAATAACCCGCTCGATCAGCCCTTGCCGGAGCAGCCTCGCGCCGAGAATAATGGCGTTGGCCGACGACGAACAGGCGGTGTTGATGGTCGTTACGTGTCCACGTATGCCGAACCGGTCGGCAATCACTTCGGTCGAGTTCCCGACATCATTCGTATGAACGAACCGGGCCGACTGCTCATCCGCCAGAAAATCGAGGTATTCCTTTTCTTTTCTGACCATCCCTCCAACGGTCGAAGCGGAAATAAGTCCGGCTTTGGAAAGATCGGCGCGGGACAGTCCGGCCTGTTCGATGGCCTGTTGAACGGCCCAGATGCCCAGCAGGGTTGTTCGGGTAGGTAGAGGTGGTTCCAGACCCAACTGCTCCCCCAAAGCTGCGTCGGTTAAGGCAATTTCGCCCACCGGAAAAGTGTCGCCATGTCCGGTCGGCAGCAGGCGGGCCGCACCGATGCCGGACTGGTTATTGAGCAAGCGGGACGTTGTTTCGGTAAGGTCCCGGCCAATGGCCGAGATAATGCCCGCTCCGGTAATACAGATGTTCATAGTCGATGCGGTTTAGGCCAGCGAGATGTGGCGGATGTTGCATTTTTTCATCGGGGCATTCACCGCCAGATGAACCACATAGTCTTTGTCGATCTGAAGTTCCTGCAGGAACCATTGATTCCCGTCCCACGTAGCACTGTGGGTATCGACCTGGATGTTGCGCATCGGCATTTTCAACCCAATGCCATCGGCTTTAACGGCGGCTTCCTTTTGGGTCCAGAGCCGGTAAAACTCCATCACCGAATCGGGCTGGGCCAGAATCTGCTCCAGTTCGGGCGTATTCAGGCAAAACCCATACGAAGGCACGTCAATGGTCCGAATCCGTTCTACGTCGATGCCAACTTTTAAGTCGAGGCTAACCACGCAGATAACCATTTGGCCGGAATGCGAGATGTTGAAATCCAGCAGGCGGCTGATGGAAGGTTTGCCGTTGGCCTGGTAGGTCAGGTTGGCCCAGTCGACCGAAAAGCGTTTGTCGTCGATAATTCGCTTGAGCAACAGGTAACCAAACAAACGACCGTGAACTTTCTGTCGACGTTTTTGCCGGACAATCCGGTGCTGCACCGACTCGGGAAATTCTGCCAGCAACTGGTCAAAAAGTGCTGAACTCAGTTTGCCGGGAATGAGAGCGTAATAAATTTCGATCATGGCCGCAGCGGTTTCAGTGGTTTTCAGGCGGCTACAGCCACAGCCTGGTTTGCCCAGATAAATTCGGCCAGTGTCCGCAGGGACTCCATGTGGCCGTTCAGTTGGTCGGGATTACTGGTTTTGATGCCGTAGTTCTTGTCCAGCAGGACAACGATTTCGAGCGAGTCGATGGAGTCCAGACCCAGGCCGTCATCGCCAAACAGCGGATCATCGAATCCGACAGATTCGGGTTGAACATCGGTCAGGTTAAGCTGGTCGAGGAGTTGGACTTTGAGTTGTTCGATGAACGTTTCCATAATAAAATTAGCGTTAGAAGGTTTATGCTGATTGGCTTCTGGCCGATTGCTGAATCAAAGATGGGGCATGCCCGCAGCGGGTGAAAGTATTTTATACGAATCGGGTTTTGCCCTACCCCAAGCCGCCAATTTCGCGTTACCGGGGCTTTTTCAGACTACTTTCAGCAACAGTTTTCCCAGTTTTTCGCCCGCAAATAACCGGAGCAGGGCATCGTTGAATGCGGGCAGTCCGCCGGTCACAACCGAGTAGTCGGTGGTTAACCTGCCTTCCTGAATCCACTGCTTCATCTGCCGGACGGCAACGGGAAAATCACGGGCGTATTTGAGCACGACGAAGCCTTCCATACGGGCATTTTTGAGGATAAGGTTGACGTAGAAAGACGGTCCCTGCATGAGCGGATTCTCGTTGTTGTATTGCGAAATGGCTCCACTTAGCACGATTCTCGCTCCGCTCCGCAGATGGGTTAGGGCCGTATTGAGAATGTCGCCACCCACATTATCAAAATATACGTCGATGCCTTCGGGACACACTTTTTTGAGTGCCCTTCGCAGATTCCCCGCCTTGTAGTTGATGCAGTCGTCGAAGCCAAGTTCATCGACCACATACCCGCATTTTTCGTCGCTGCTCGTAATGCCAATTGTCCGACAGCCAAGCAATTTGGCGAGTTGTCCGGCCACGCTCCCAACGGCTCCCGACGCCCCCGAAATAAGAACTGTTTCGCCCCGGCGGGGTCGTCCAATTTTGAGCAGTCCGAAATAAGCGGTCATGCCGGTCAAGCCTAACGTACCCAGATAAACCGGCAGCGCCAGATCGCTGGTGTCTACTTTGGTCAGGTGCGGGGCCGGAATAAGGCCGTAGGTTTGCACGTTGGCCCCGCCCATTACGTAGTCGCCGGGCCGGAAGTGCCGGTCGCGGGACTCAATGACCTGACCCGCTCCCAACGCCCGCATAACCTGCCCCACATCGACTGATTCGGCGGGGTTGCCCCGGTTGAGCAGATAGCCGCGCATGGCGGGGTCGATAGACAGGTAATGATTATGAACGAGTACGCTTCCGGCGGGCAGTTCGCCCACGGGACCGGTTTCCAGACGCCAGTTGTCGGGGCTGGGCAAGCCCTGGGGCCGGGCTGCGAGTTTAATTTGGGTATTAATCAGCATGGTCGTAGAGGAGAACGGGCGATTGTTTGTACAAATCAGTGAGAACGGCTGCCGTATGAGCGGGCATAACTGGATCAAATGTCGGTTCGGCAACGTAGAGAAAGGCTTCATAACCCTGCGGCCCGGCCTCAACCCAACCGCCAAGACAAGCCCGAACGAGCCGTTCATTCAGCAGGTAATCGACGTAACCAGCCTGAAAGTCAGCATCGAAATCGGGCACGACAAACAAGGCGTTTTCGCCCTGATAGCCATGACGAATACAAATCTCGCCGATAACAATATTGGGCAGCGTGTAAACAAATACGGCCGGACTGGGATAACAGGCGGTAGGTTCCTGAATGGCCAACTGATGCTGATAATCAGAGCCATACGACGAGGATCGGTTTTGCAGCACGACGCCTACCGCTGTGGTTTCGGGCGGTACGGCATCCGCCAGCAACTCGGCGGCCAGCCAGCCTACTTTGCAAAGGCTGTCCATCTTGAAAAACTTGCCGTAGTCAACTCCGCGCCATCGGTAGCAGGCGTTGAGAAAATCCGGCAGGGACGTATCACCCGAAACCGGGTGCTGATAAATACACTGTCCGTTGCGCCAGACCTGATTATTGCGTATCAGGCAACTGGCTGTTATGGAGTTCGTTGTCATGCTGCTTTGATAAATAGGGCGGCTGCGTTGCATCCCCCAAAACCGGAGGATGTTTTCAGGGCGCATCGCAATAGCTGAACCCGGTTTTGCGTCGTAACACGAAGGGGATGGGTGGTGCCCGGCTGCTCGTATCCTTTGGAAGCAATGAGCACATTGTGCAGGAGACTTTGTGTTGCTATGATGGACTCCAGTAACCCGGCGGCACCTAATGTGTGCCCAAAATAGCCCTTCAAACTATGCACGGGCCGCTCAGAAAGGCCCGTTCGATACAACGCATGAGCTTCCATGTCGTCGTTGTAGCGCGTAGCTGTGCCGTGGGCCGATACGAAATCGACGTTTTCCGGAGCCGTCAGGGGTGCAAGCGTCCGCCGGATGGCCTGATACAGTCCTTCGCCCGTTCGGGAAGGGGCCGAAATGTGCGTAGCATCGTTGGTTGTATGCCCCCCCAGCAAGCCAACCGCTTCCGTGTCCGGTTGCCGTCGGCTCAAAATAACAGTGGCGGCTGCCTCGCCCAGATTAGTGCCCTTCCGGTTGGCATCGAATGGCCGACAGCGCGTATCGCTCAGCGCATTAAACGATTTGAATCCCGACAGCGTGAAAGCCGACATAACATCACCCCCCGTCACAATAATCTCGTCGTACAAACCGGTGTCGAGCAGCCGCTGGGCAACAATAAGACCCTGCAATCCGGAAATGCAGGCATTAGACACCACAACGGGAACCGCCTGAATACCGAAAAAACCGGCTACGTTGCGGGCTAACCCCGCCAGAAACAGGTCCGGTCTTGATGGACCTGGATGGGTCCGGTCTGGATAGGTCCCGACTGAATGGGTCTGTTTTTCGGCTACCAACGCGGGCAAGTGTTCGATGTTGCCTTTGGTAGTACAGTAGATAAATCCGGTTCGGGCACCCACCCTGAAGTTCGACCGGGCGAGCGCGTCATGGACAGAGAGGATGCTCATCTGTTCCAGCCGCGAGTACCGAGCCGGGTCTGCCAAACGCGAAAACGCTTCGTTGAGAACGGTGTTGTCGATAGCGGATATCCACAGGGGATCTTCGGCAAAATAGAATCGGTGGGGTGCCAGTCCCGACTGCCCCTGCCGGACTGCCCGGAACGTATCATCCGTAGTCAGCCCCAGCGGACTGATGATGTTGGTCGCGTGAATCCAGGCTTTCGGGGTCATGGCGGCAGCGGTTAAAGGGTGCAGTGGTGACGCACACAACGCTCACGCCATTGACGCAGAAAATCGGGGGCGACAACCTGCAGGCTGTGCTGTTCATCGACAAAAACCTGCACGGTCTGGGCTTTACACATCACTTCGTGCCGCTGGTTGTAAATGGTGTAGTCGAACACCAGTTTAGGCGTATCCATTGGTTTAAAGCGGGTTTCAACGAGAGCTACGTCGCCGTATTGCAGGGATTTTTTGTAGGAAACCTCCACCGACACAATCGGCGTGCGGAAACCGGCCCGCATCACGTCTAAGTAACCAATGCCGTAGGTGCGGCCAAAATCTTCGCGGCCTTCCTCTAAGTATTTGATATAATTGCCGTGCCAGACAATGCCCATCGAGTCAACCTCGTGGAACCGAACCGGCACTAAGCAGCGGGCAATTAAGTCCATGATTGCTATCGATTATAGAATACCTCCGTTAACACAAATGACCTGACCAGTGATGTATGAGGCCTGCGGTGAGGCTAAAAAGCCCACCAGAGCCGCTACTTCTTCGGGTTGTCCGAACCGTTTGACGGGAATATTGACCGCCAGCTCTTTCTCGTTGAGGTCGCCGATCATATCCGTCCGAATGAAGCCCGGCGCCACTGCATTGATCGTTATGTTTTTCTGACCTACTTCCTGGGCTAATGCGCGGGTGGCGCCAATAATCGCCCCTTTCGATGCGGCATAGTTAGTTTGGCCCGGAACTCCCTTCAGACCCGACAGCGAAACGACATTGACAACCCGCCCATACCGCTTTTTGATCATTTCCCGGATAACCAGTCGGGTAACGTGAAAAAAGCCATTTACGCCCGTGTTCATGACGCTGTACCAGGATTCGTCCGACATCGACATCATAAGCTGGTCTTTCCGGATGCCCGCGTTGTTGACTAATATTTCAATCGTTTTGTCGCGGTTCTGGTCGATCCAGCCGGTTAGGGCCGCGTCAATTTCGCTGGCGTTGGCCACATCAAACTGGAGTAGTTCGGCCTTTACGCCCCGCCCGCGCACTTCGGCAAGCGTTTTATGGGCGCAGGCTTCATTCGACAGGTAGTTAATCAGTACGTTGTAACCCATGCCCGCCAGCATCAGCGACACGGCCCGGCCAATACCCCGGCTTCCGCCGGTAACCAGGGCATATTTAGTGATAGAATCGCCCATGAGCAGCGTCGGTTTAATACAGTGAATGATCGTTACAGGGTGGAGGCCATTTCTTCGGCGGCCTCCTCGGACGGAGCCGTAACCGGACTCGTTTCAACCGGGTTACGGCTGATAAAATCTTTGATGGCGGCCAGTTTCTCACCCATCACTTCGTCTTTTGAAAAGACAGGCACCAATGCGCGTAGCTGATCGTAAACCCGGCGCGACGCACCCGCCAGTTTGTCCTGTATCTGCAGGTAATCGACCGCTTGAAGAATGGTGAGCAGTTCCACGGCCAGCACCTGACAGGTATTGTCGATGACCTTTGCCGTGAGCAGAGCCGCGTTGGTTCCCATGCTCACAATGTCCTGATTATCATTGTTGTTGGGTATGCTGTGAACGTACATCGGAAACGAATACGTCTGGTTTTCAGCAACGGTGGAGGTCGCTACAAACTGCGCTCCCTGCATGCCCAGATTCAGGCCCAACTGCCCCAGGTTGACGAACGGTGGCAGCCGCTGATTGAGCTTGTCGTTGAGCAGAAAGTTCAGTTGGCGTTCGGCCAGCATCGATACCCGCGTCATGGCAATCTTGAGCTTGTCCATTTCCAGCGATACGTAGTCGCCGTGGAAGTTGCCACCGTGGAAAACGTCGCCCCGCCGATGGTCCACTACGGGGTTGTCATTGACTGAATTAACTTCGTTGACCACTACGCCCGATGCTACGTTGATGGTGTCGGCCACCGGCCCCAGAATTTGCGGAACGCACCGGATCGAATAATATTCCTGCACTTTTTCTTTCAGGACGCGGTCGTTCACTTTTTTGTCGTACAAATGCGCACCGCGCTTCCGAACCAGGCTACTGTCGTGCAACAGATCGCGCATTCGCTGGGCTACCCACCGCTGTCCCCAGTGCCATTTGGTATCATTAAGTTCTTTCGAATAATGGTCGTCGAAGGATTCAACCAGCTCCACAATCATGGCTGAGGCCATAAGACTCCAGTCGAGCATGTTCTGCGCATTGAGCAGATTGACCAACCCGATACCGGTCATCGCCGACGTACCATTCATTAGGGCCAGCCCTTCGCGCAGGCGAATACGGAGTGGCCGCAGGTTGTAGCGGGCAAATGCCTGTGCCGCCGGAATCTTCTGATTGTCGTCCCAAACCATTCCCTCACCGATCAGGCACAGGGCCAGATGCGCCAGTTGAACCAGGTCGCCACTGGCACCCACGCTGCCGTGTTCGTAAACGACCGGAATGATGTTATGATTGATAAGGTCCTGAAGCAGTAAAACCGTTTCGGGATGAACCCCGGAGTAGCCTTTGAGCAGCGTATTGAGCCGGGCTACCATCAGGGCTTTTGTGTAGGTCGAATCAATGGGGTTTCCCATTCCCGAGCAGTGACTGCGGATCAGGTTATACTGTAGTTCACGCTGGGCCTGGTCGTCGATCCGGTACTGAGCCATCGGGCCGAAGCCCGTATTGATGCCATAAATCAGTTTGTCCTTAGCAAATGCCGCCAGAAAATCGTAGGAATCCCGCACCGTCTGGAGCGACTCAGGGCTGATTGTAACAGACTCATTTCCATACAGGATACGGTGGAAATCGGACAGGGTAATCGGGTGCGCGGGCGAGAAATGAACAGCCATCAGATAGATAAGTTTAAGTAAAATGGGACACTGAATTGATATGAGTCGAAAAGTAGTGGCCCCGCGCGGTGTCAGCAATTCTATTATACGAGAGCCGTTTTGCTGAATACCAGTGCCTGTTTGGAAGCGGTTTGCGTTGGTGAAGTCAGTCAAGTCAGGTCCTTAAACCTGACCGCCGTTGAGCGAAGTTTGACCTGTGTTATCCAGAGTCCGGTCGGAGACCGGATAAAGCCGGAGCGTAGTATCCGACTACGCTCAACGGCGGAGACTACCGCACCGGCGGACCGGCTCAACGGCATGATACGCTGTGTCGGATTCTTAAATCCGACACCACAACATTCCTACGACCGCGCGATTTGATACTGACCGGGGTGATCGGTTTTTTCCAGCGCATAGGGCAGATACAGCCCATAGCGAAGGGGAGAATCCTGCACCTCAAGGATGCAGTCGGGAGCCGAAAACCACAGTTCCTGAAAGTCCGGTTGCTGCACTACGTCCGAGAGGGAATCGAGGGCGACGTTGCCGTAGGTTGTGGCCAGTTGGAGGCAGTTTTTAATGCGCCCGTATCGGTCAACCGCTACTTTTCGGTTGTAATAGGGATTATGGCGAAGAGCTTCCGTAAAGTATTGTGTATTAATGACATATCGAGCCGATTCGCTGCCGGGCTTCTCCAGGCTACGCGGAACGAAATACACTTTCTGCGGTTTGATTTCAGCGAAATGCGGTGCGCTATAGATAATGAGATGATCTGTTTTCGGCGACTGCTCGTACAAATCTTCGACGAACCGGGGCGTAAGAAATGGCGCGTACTGGATCAGATACGAAACCGACTTCACCGTCTGGTCCGACAGGAAATGGGCCAGTTTCAGCAGATCGTCGGCGGTGGCGGTTTCGGTATGAATTCGAAATTCGATATGGCGGCATAAGAGTCTGTCCAACGGTTTCAGCACATGCCGGTAAAGATCGTAGTGGTCGAAATTGTGCTCGACAATAGCCGTATGCAGTACGTTGGGCAGTACCCAGTTTAAATTCAGCTCCGGAAAAAACTGGGGCGTTTCGGTGATAAACCCTAAATTCTGATCGAGCAGCGTTTTCAGGCACTGGTCGAGAGCCGCCGGGTCGCCAAACGAATACCCGTCGCGAACGTCGTCGATGGGTTTTTCTTTCAGAGTCGCCAGCAGGTCGAAGCAGCGGTTGTTGATGCGGATAATGCGGCCACCGCGCAGGTCGTAAATGGCACTACCATCCCGGCCACGAACCGGAACGTTGTGTGCATAGAGCAGAAAATAGTCGGGGCTGTTCATGGTTCCTGCGTTAAAAAGTCCTCGTATATAATGTTGGACAGCGGCTTATAGGAGCCGAGCGAAATGTACTGCCCGGAAAAATGCCGAAGGCTGCGGCCAAACCGGTATTCTGTGCAGTTTTCCTCGAACGTGCTGCTTTCAATTGGCGTCATAAACCGGAACGTCAGGGGTAGCTGCGCCAGCATATCCTCCGGAAACAGGGTCATTACGTCTAACGTAGTCATGGCAGTTGGTTTTTATGGATTAACCACTCGGCAATGTGCTGCTCGATGTGGTAGTTGCACCGGTTTGATTCGGCCAGATACTGACCCACCGGGTTTACTTCGAGGAAATAATACGTACCGGCGGTGTCCCGAATGAGGTCGATACCGCCGGTGTTCAGGCCAATACGTTCCATAAAAACCCGCACCGCCGAGGCCACCGACGGGGGTAACTGGCAGGGAATAAAGTGCGTCGTATCGCGCGAGCTGTCGAGTTTGCGGTCAGTGCTTTTGTTCGGACTACTATTCACAATAGCCGTCGGAAACAATTGACCATCTATATAAAACGCCCGGATTTCGTACTGCGCCCGTATCTTTTCCTGAAACAGGGTCGGGAAAAACAAGGGCGGAAACTCGTCGATCTCGCCCGGTGTCAGCGCGTGGGTAAACATGCCGTAGGAGTACGTGTCCTGCACGTAAACCGTTGTCGCATTTGAAATCGTTTTGCTGATAAGCCCCGACGCCGACGCCCGTTGAAACGCCTGTAAATCAGTACGGTTGTTGATAATTCGCGACATAGGAACGGCCAGGCCGCTGCATTGTGCTTCGTTGAGCATCTCCAGCTTATTGACCGCCAGCCTGTCGAACGTGGTGAGCCAGATTTTGTCTTTGAAGAGGTAACTCAGGTAGGTCACCAGATCGGTTAGCTCACGCCGTACGGTGTGATTGACTTCGGTATTCAGTTCGTGGGAATGATCGGGCAGGATTTTACCCATCTCGCCCATGAGTCGCCGGTTCCAGATCACCCGAACCTGCTGCCGGACACTGATATCGTTCAGGCGAATGTCGCCGTTGGTGATGTCAATCTGATAGCGGATCCTGCCCTTTATCAGATCGCGCAGGGTAATTTTCAGGAACGGAACCTGGTGGTACAGCAGCCAGTCGATAACGGGATCGGTGCCCTGTTCATAATCTTCGTAACTCAGTACCAGTATCATAGCGTTAGCAGTCAAGCAAAACGTGTCGTGTCAGCAGGTCGTTGAGAAGCGGGCGGCTCAGTTGCTGTTCTACCTGTGTTTTTTGCCGCGCGCCCGATCCGATACTTTTCAGGTAGTGGCCCAGCGTGCCCGACACCGGAAAGTAGCCGTACTGCTGGCGGTCCATAATCACGTTTTTTGTGCTGGTCTGACATACTACGTACCGCTCCTGATTGAACCGATACGCATCCGAAATGCCAGCCGACAGGTCCGACGGAGCCGCACTGAAATTCATGTATTTATGAACCAGATACCACGATTTCCACTGAGCGGGACGTTCCCGGATGTGCGCTTCCAGAAAAGCGTAGCAGCGTTGGAGCGACTCCTGAATAAAGACCTCCCGATTGGCCGACGCCTGGGGCCGCAGAGCCTCGCCGAACTTCACCTTGAGGTGGTGCGGTCCGGTCCGGTAACAGACGACCGGGATAATGGGCGTCTGACTAAGATACGACAGGGCCGAAACACCTTTTTGGGAGAGGTATTGCTGCCCCATAAACTGTAGCGGGGCTTTCCGGTCGCTGAGTTCGTTCAGGCCCACATTGGCGTCGAGGTAAAACAACATGCTTTTTTTCTCCCGAAGCAACAGAAACATGTCGATCAGAATTTGCTGCGACTTCCGGACGGGCTTGTGCTCACCTCCCACCACCTGATTATCGTTCACCTCGGCAACAAGCATATCGCCAAGATCCCTGGCCCTCTTGAGTGTCAGTTCATTACCCGTAATGTTAGGCACGTACGGGTCAAATCCCAGCCGATCCAGCAGCATCGCGGTTGGTACGGATGTGCCGAAATGGAAGCTGCAAAACAGGGCTGGCTGCTTCTGCTCCAGAAACGATAAATCGCCGTCTATCTCCAGAATCCCGTTGAGGAACGGTTCGGTCAGGAGCGGGTCGAGCAGCACATTCGCGTACTTGTTGAACAGATATTGCCGGAAGAAATCCAGATCGTCCGTTTGCTCATCGGGGAGCAGCCGGTGGCGGTTGAGGGTTGTAATGGTGTATTCCATCAACAGGGCCGGATTGGTGTCCATAGCCCCGATTTCCTCATCTACCTTTTTTTCGAGGGATTTATACTGCGCGTTATACGTATCGAGGGTATGAATCATGGCCGTTGTGGCGGTTAAACGTGGGCGAATTGCTTATACAGCGACCGGAACGTATTGATGGTTACGTAAAGAATCAGGCCGCTGAAAAAAACGGCTTTAAACAGATGCAGCACCTGTTCGGCCGAGTGCTGGCCGCTCTGAAAAAAGACCGATACGTAGCTAATATTTTTGCCCAGCAGCTTACAGGCACCAATGGGCAGCAGCGCGATCAGCGACAGGTAAAACACGCTGTAAATGAGGAGTGCCCACCGCTGTTTCTTCGTTAAGTGAAGGTAGTCGGCACTGGCTGTTTTCGTCAGCAACCGACGTAGTAACTGACCGGGATAGACCCACGCCTGCCGGGCCAGGTTTGGAATGTCGAAGTAATCGCTGTAGATCCAGTACCCATCGTTTCGCAGGTAAGGATTGAGCGAATACAGCATTAGAAAGGTATTCGTCAGGAAAAGAGAAATCAGGACGTTGCCAATAAGTTGACTGTCATTCGTTTGGTAAAGCACGTAAAGCAAACTGTTGAGAAGGCCCTGAAAATAAATACCGGCCAGATTGACCAGAATGCGCTGATTGCGTTTTAGAAGCCATATTCGGCTGATGTCGGTGTAGAGTACCGGAAAAATGAGGTACACCCCAAAGCCAATTTCTTTCGCTTTGATTCCGTACGTAGTCGCTGCCGATGAATGCCCGAATTCATGAAAAAAACAGGCAAAAATCAGAAATACGTAACTCATAAGCAGCAGAACGGGACCATCCTGCCAGGTAATTCGGACGGTGAACAGGTCATTCCGGGCTATGTCGCCAATGAACAGGACGGTGATATAGAATGACACTGCCGCCAATATGCTCAGCAGCACCGGGTGAAACAGGAACCGGAACCATTGGGAAACGGTGTCCACTGTAGCACCGTCGAGTAGTCGGATTCGGGCGTAGATATAGCGCGATGGCTGCGGTACGGCCTCGCTGCTGGCGGCACCGGATGCTGTCAACTTGCCGAGTCCGTCGCTTACCATCTGCCGAAGCTGCTCCGGCGAAACCGTGGTTTGAAAACGCTCGGTGATGAGCGTGGCCGTCTGCGTTACGTCTCTGGTTGTGCGGAGAGTGGTCAGGATGGCGAACAGCAGTCTGCCGACGTAAAATATCTTTCCCTGATACTCAATGCCGTATCGGTTTTCTTCTACCTGAACGAAAACCATCTCGTCTAAAATGTTACTGTATTCCATGAGGGTAGGCAGAAAAGTGTTAGAAAATGCAGGAAAATCCGCCAGCGTAATGGGTAGTAACGAAAGGCGGCTGATTCAGTGCAGGCAGTGTTCGGGGGAATATCGTGTTATGGCGCGTTTCTCCGGGCTAAAGCGATGCCTCTGTGGGCGATGAGCGGTGAGAAGTTGGCCCTTATAGGACGTTCTGGTTGGAACACTGCCTGCCTGATTCTGACGAATGGCAACCCTTACTCGGAAACGGCTTCGCCTGCATCCAGAGCGCAGCTTACATAAGCTGTCTCAGCGGCTACCTGCACCGTTTCCAGCCGCTCTTCGGTTTGGATAACGAATAAATCCTGATTGGCCTGGGGAGTATTGTTTGGAGTAATCATGGTTTGTGTTTGTTTACTTGTTTATGAATAAAAAGAAAGGAAATGAACGGTACACGCTCTGACTGATCAGGCAGCATCAATGTCGGCCATACAGCTTGTGTAGGCCGCTTCAGCCGCTACCTGTACGGTTTCCAAACGCTCTTCGGTCTGGATGACAAACAATTCATTCGATACGTCTTCGTTGGGGATGATTTGCGTTTTCATGGTTATTTGATTGGTTAAAACTGGTTAGAATTGATTGAGAAATGGTTTGTTTTCGTGATGATTCAGCACAGGCAGTGTTCGGGGGAATATCGGGTTGTGGCGCGTTTCTCCGGGCTAAAGCGATGCCTCTACGGGCGATGAGCGGTGAGAAGTTGGCCCTTGTATGACGTTCTGGTTGGAACACTGCCTGCCTGATTCTGACGGATGGTAGCCCTTACTCAGCGGCCACGTCGGCATCCAGAGCGCAGCTTGTGTAAGCCGCTTCGGCGGCTACCTGAACTGTTTCCAGCCGCTCTTCGGTGAGAACAACGAACAAATCCTGGTCTGCATTTGGGGTGTTGTTTGACGTAAACATGTGTTTATTTGGTATAAGAAATAGTGCCTACTCTAATTGGTTTTCGGCTTCCCCATTTGTAAATCAGCTTTACAAAGTCTTTATAAAATGAATTATGGAGTCTGATTGGTCAGTTTGGCACACCGGCGGGCTAAATTTTCCGCGGCATCTTTCCCCCAGTGGGGATTGATATCGCCCGGCGGTAGCTGCTGGTAGGCGTTCAGGACTTTCTCAACTAAGCGGCAGCCCAGTTTACGATCACCGCCCATACCCTCGGGTGAGAAAACCTTCAATTGAGCAATAAGCAGGTTAACACGCGGGTTTTCGGGGTCCAGTTCGGCCGCACGGTGCAGCAGCCTTTCGGCACGGGGAGCCAGCACGGGGCCCCTTTTAAGCACATCGACCACTATTTTGGCGTACAGTAAGTTGGACCGGAGTGCGTAGATATCGGCATTATTACGGCTCAGCGAATCGGCAATGGCCAGCATCTGCTCGGCACGGTCGGCCTGCCGGTCAACTTCGTTAAAATCCTTCTCGCGTGATACCACTTCCAGCAGGCAGAACCCAGCGTAGTAGTAGGGCAGCCATTTGTCTTTTTCGGCCAGCGCGATCCGCTCAAAACTGTTCACTAACGCGGCAAACGTCTTTTTCTGCTTCGTTGTGTCGAGGGCGGCAACGTTCGTTTGCATCGCCTTCAGATACCGGTCTGTTGCCTGCGCAAAGCTGCTGCCGGGCAGCAGGAGTAAAAGGAAAAGAGCTGATTTTTTCATGATTGATGTTATCTAACGATTATGTATATACGCAGACGATCAGAACAACTCGAATTTGCGCATCTTGATATGTTCGCTGTGGTCGTTCTTGATCAGAAAGCTAACGTCGTCGAAGGTTGGGGGGCCAAACTGCATAGTTGGGTTCTTCGAAAAGCCGACCCCTTCTTTGGGAATGCCCATCAGGCCATATTCCAGTTTACCGCTTTCGTTTTCGTCCTGATAGATTCGAATGGCGTAGGTTCCTTTCGGTACGTTCCGAAACTGGGCTACGATATCCCCACTCGTTGAAATTGACACGACCTCCTGGCGGTATGACTTACTCATGAAGTCGTCAGCTTTGTTACAGAGATCCACAACAACGCGGCCTTTGCGCTCTTTTACATTGTCAACCTTCACCAGAATTGTGTGCTGGGCGTAGGTTTTCGCTCCCAAAAACAGGCCCGCTATGAGTAAAATCTGCGTTTTCATTATAGTAATATTTAAAGGTGATTGAATAATTACAGTCTGCTGTCGATGAGTCGGTCGGTGCGGTCGGTACCAATATTTTTGAATAAGCCGATGAAAATAAACGGGTTGTTGACCGGCGTAATCGCTTCCCGTCGGAAGGGCGTTGTGGTTGAGTACGTATAGCCAAAAACCTGCTGATTGCCTAACACATTGCTCACCGTCATCACAACCGTCGAGAACAGTTTTTTGGGTAAGTAGGCCACTGTCAGGCTCAGGTTATTGTAGTCGATTGTCCGGTCCTGCATAAAACCTTTATAGGGCTGGCTGGGATTCTGGTAGGGCCTTCCGCTGGCGTAGGTGTAGGTGGCTCCGGCAAAGACCGACAATTTAGGCAAGAACTTTTTCAGTGTTAGGGATGCCGTGTGGCGAGCCGCAAATCCCGGCTGTACGGCGTACGGATAATCGAGGTAATTGCGTTTGGTATCTAAGTAAGAGTATGATAACCAGTATTGTAGCTGCGGTTTGCTGAACGTTTTTTTGTCCCGCCAGAACACATCGAGACCGGTTGCGTAGCCAGATCCCCCGCTCCTGTAGGTTGGCGAACTGACCGGTTGAAAGCTGACCAGGTCGGCGTATTTCTTATAATACAACTCCGTTCTGAACTGGTAATAGCTATCCATTTTCTGGTAACCCAGTGTGTAATGAGTGGCCTGATAATACCGCAGGGCCGGATTTTGCAAGAGGTAACCGGCTTCGGGTTTCTGGTAAAAAACGCCGTAAGAAGCAGACAGCAGACCGTTGTTATCAAATGAGTAACCCATTGAGATCCGGGGTGCCAGGTTCGCCCGGTTTATCACCGACGAATACTCATACCGGAGACCAACCCGCAGCGATAATTGACGTGCCAGATACGTATCCAGTTCCGAGAAGAGCGCCACAAATTGATCGGTCAGCCCGCGTTGATTCGATACGTAATGCAACCGTTGAAACTCCCCGCCCATGTGTATTCTGGACTTCCCGAACAAACGGCCACTCAGCACACTCCTCGCCTGAAAAACAGATGTTTGCTGCTCAGAAACCGAATCCAGCAACGTCTGCTGATCGGATCGGATAACGTTAAGGGCCATGCGGTCCCTGTTAACACTTACAGATGTGCCCGCATCGAGTCGCCACCCCGAACCAAACGTCTGCCGAAACGTGAGCAGGGAAAACAGGTTGCTGTTCTTTAGCCGGATTTTATCGTCCACCTGGTCATAGTTGAGGTCATTTTTCAAAATACCGGCGTCACTGGCGCTCAGAAGGCTGTAGAACTTAAGGATTCCTTTTTTGCCGATCTTATGCCGATAGTTTATTCCCACATCACCTAACTCGGGCGATTTCGTGAACTGAAAACTGGTTTTCAGGATCGAGTAGACGGGTTTGAGATTCGTATAGTTCACGTTCAGCCCGAACGACGACCGGCGGTCGGCAGACACGTTCTGCCAGTCGATGCCCGCCCAGAATGGCGACAGCGTCAGATCAACTGTACTGCGTTCGGGTACATCTTCGGTTTCCAGAATCAGCGTCGAGGATAGTGCCTGACCATAAAGTGCTGAGTAGCCACCGGTGGTGAAATACGTTCCTTTAAACAGATTTGGCGAGAAGCGACTTCGGGTAGCCACATTGGGCAGACTGCTTTGATTAAAGCTGCTCACCCACATTCCGTCGATAAATGTTCGCGTTTCACTGCCGGTCCCGCCCCGAACGAACAACTCGCCACTTTCGCCAATCTGCTGAGCACCCGGCAGGGTTTTTAGTGCCGATATGATATTGGCATCGGTCGACGTCGTTAAGATCTCCACCGGGTCCAGCGTTGTCACTTTATACGTATCACTGCTTTCAAACACCCGGCTCCGAACCGTAACGCCTTCGAGTTGAAACGCTTTTTCTGTGAAGGTCAACGCAATCTCCTGAGTCGAACTGTCGGCGATGGTCAGAGTCACCACAACATCGGTAAAACCCGCTAATTTGGCTACCATCCGCTGTGGACCCGTCAGGTCGGTCTCGAAACTAAACCGGCCATCCGTATCGGTGGAGGTGCCGTCATAACTGCCGTCAATTATAATATTGACCCCTGCCAGCGGACGAATCTGATTGTAGGTCGCTCGTCCGGTGATTCGCCCTTTGCCCAGACCAGCGGAGCAGGCAGCGAATGCCAGTAGAAGGGTGAATATAAATCCTCGGGTTTCCATAGTGCTTCCTGTCGATACTGTTCAGGTCATAACCTACTGACCTGCTTCGTTTTGTTGTGACAAGATTAGCATCGCAAACGCGGCTGGTAAACTTTTTTATACGAAGCCGAAGTTTCTGCATACGTTTCAACGTTTGTTCGTCTTTAAATTCTTATTGACCCGATTATTCGTGCATGTTGCTGCACCTGACGTATTGGTTTTTCCAGCCATTGATCTGCTGTTTCAGCATCATCAATTATGGTTTCGCTGGTAATAGTCTGTTGCTTTCTGACCGGAGACGTGATGCGCGCACTTCGCCTGCCAATTCGACGAACCATTGAACTTTATCAGGACATATAGTGCAATTTTTTAAGGATAAATTGTTATTTTACTTATCGAACCGATAGCCTGACTACTCATTGGAAAACGACTTGCTCCCTTCTGCCGATGACTATCCTACCCAATGAGGCCCACTTCTCCATAAATACTGGTACTTAATGGACAAAGCAATGTTCCTCATTCGCAGAAACGTAGTGTTTGCCTTGTGCCTGCTGGCTACTACCTCGCTGTTGGCACAACCGGCACCGTCCCCGTTGCACGTCAGCGGGGACGGACACTCGCTGGCGAAAGAAGACGGTAAACTGTTTTTCTGGCTCGGCGACACCGCCTGGAACTACTTTGCCCGCCTGAATCAGGCTGAAGCTAAACAGTATTTGGATGATCGGGTCGCTAAACGTTTTACTGTCATTCAGGCGCACCTGCTGCCCTGGACGCTCCAGACCCGTAGTGTTCACGGGCAAACGGCGTTCCTCAACGGTGACTTCGATCAGCCAAACGAAACGTATTGGCAGCACGTCGATACGCTTATGCGGATGGCAACCGAGCGTGGACTGTACATGGCGGTGCTGCCCGTTTGGTGTCGCACCTACACCGAACCCGCGCCCAACGGAACCGATGGCCCGGACGTAGTGCTGACCGATTCAACTAAAGCATATCGCTACGGGAAGTTCGTGGGTAATCGTTACCGGGCGTACCCCAACCTGATCTGGGTGCTGGGGGGCGACCGAAAACCCACGCGCCACGGGGTGTACCGACAATTGGCGCGGGGTCTCACAGAGTCCTACGCTGGTAGCAATCCGGACAAGATTCTGCTAACGTATCACCCACCCGGCGGCACCAACCGTCCGCCCGCCACCTCGACGAGCGAATTTTATCACGATGAGCCGTGGCTGGATTTTAATATGATTCAATCGGGCCACGCTCTCGAAAACAGGAGCTACCAGCGCATCGCCGAGGATTATGCCCGTCAGCCTGCCAAACCAACGCTCGATTCGGAACCCTGCTACGAACAGCATCCCATCAAACACGATTACAAAAATGGACGATTCACGGGTTGGCACGTCCGCCGACGGGCGTACTGGTCGGTGCTGGCCGGGGCGTGTGGGTTTAC
>JANPJE010000300.1:0-61337 GCA_031425355.1 Spirosoma sp.
TCGGCGTTTGTGTCGCTGAATAATATCTTTAGCCAGAATTACGAGCGGTATTTGTATTATCAAACGCAAGGGCTTAACTTTCTCGGAGGAATCAGTTATTCGTTTTAATATCTTTCCACTGCACAACATGGCTTCCGTAAATGAGTATCTCAAAAAGCTGCTGTATCAGTACGACTGTGTGGTTGTACCGGAATTAGGGGCTTTTCTGACCCATTATCAATCGGCAGCCTTTACAGAAACGGATAGTTTGTACGTTCCTCCCCGCAAGCGGGTCGCCTATAACGAAGCCCTCCGCTTCGATGATGGTATTCTGGCCAATTACATCATGCTCCATGAGCCGGTTACCCGTGAGGGTGCCCAGCGGCACATCAGCCTGTTTGTGAGCGAGTTACGGACGGAAGTAGAAAAAACCGGCCGATTTGAACTTGACGGCATCGGTACGTTTACGCACAACGATGAAGGACGGCTACAGTTCAACCCCAGTTTACGCCATAATTTTTACGGCGAAGCCTACGGCATGACTGCAATACCGGCTCAGTTGGTTAACCGCCAGCCCCAACTCCAGCCCATTATGGAAGCGGTCCTTGTTACTGCCCTCGGCCCGGTTGTAGCTCGTGACGAGAAGACAACACTCACTCCTTATCGGCCAGCCCGCCCGTATTGGCGCGTAGCGGCTGTTGCCTTGCTGATTGGCTCCCTGGGTGTCATCAGCTATTTATCCGTCATCAACCCCGGTCAGCCGTTACAAAGCAGCCTTGACCCTGCCAGCCTACTGCGCATTCCGGTTTTGTACAATTCGGCATCGGCTGTTGAAAACAAAACCCAAAAATTGATTGCACGTGTTGCCCCCTCAGTTCCTAAACCAGTTGTAGCTAAGGCCATTCCTTTAGCAACGCCCGTGCCCTCCGTAAACACAATTGTAACACATCCGGCTGTTGTGCCAAAACCAGTTACTACACTAATTAACCTTAAAGTAAAACTTGAAGCGGCACCAGTGCCGGCACCGGCTATAGCCAACAACACGGCTGCATCTGTAGCGAAACCAACTCGTATAGGGCCTTATTATACGGTCATTGCAGGTGTTTATTCCAGCAAACGAAACGCACTACGTTTAATACGTCAGCTACATAGAGCGGGCTATTCAGATGCATTTGTGATCGTGCCCAGCCGGGTTCGTAGGGGGCTTTTATTCAAAGTAGCTGCAACAGGTTCTCCCATCCGGGATGAGGCCATTGCCAGCTTGGCTGCTGTGAATAAAATTGCTGGTTCAGGGGCCTGGATTTATAAAAATTAGGGCGGCAAAAAACTACCATATAGAAAAAGACAGCCCTTAGGAGGGCTGTCTTTTTTGCATTTCCAGCCAAGCATCCAATTCATAACGTAGACAGAAAGAGCCAGTTGTGCTCTTCACCCTTCTATAGAACCATCCGTGTAAAACTGCGTTAGTTTCCATTCATTCAGCCCGTATATTTAATTCCCTTGGTGCTGTGAACTTGTTCCCTTCACTTTAAATTTATGAGCTGTTATTCAATTCCCTTCTTACCTTAATCAGTTAATCCATGTTCAGAACGAAACGGGAAGTTATTAACAAACCACTTAAACCGAAGAAATCCCCCATTCGGGAGTGGCTCGATTCTCTTCTATTTGCCGTGGTAGCCGCCACACTAATCCGGTTTCTGACGATGGAAGCGTTCGCCATTCCAACGCCTTCGATGGAGAACAGTTTGATGGTCGGTGATTTTTTATTCGTCAGTAAACTCCATTACGGTATTCGCAGCCCCAAAACACCTTTGCAAGTCCCGTTAACTCATCAGAAAATTTGGGGGACAAACATACCATCTTATAGTACGGCTATTGAACTGCCGGTGTTTCGATTGCCTGGTTTCTCACATGTAAAAAATGGCGATGTAGTCGTCTTTAATTACCCGCCTTACAAACCGGGTGAGCCTGATTATCCAACCGACTTGCGGACTAATTTAATCAAGCGTTGTATTGGTATTCCCGGCGATGTTGTGGAAATTCGTCAGGAGCGAGTTTATATTAATGGAAAAGAGATTCAAATACCTGACCGCTCTCAAACGACGTATTTTGTCAAAACTACTGAAGTACTGGACGACCGGTTTTTCCGGAGATACGACATCGTTAATGATTTCAAATCAGAAGAAGGCCCCTTTATTAACTGGCAACCGCTTGAGAGTTATAATGATTTAACTAAAACAGCTTCATTAGTTGGCTATCAGGTCAACATGACGCCTGATGTCAGGCGTAAATTTAACGACCTTGATTTCGTAGAATCGGTTGAACCCATGACCGAGCAGGCTGGACAGGTTACTCCTGGGATCTATGGAACTTCCGTTTATGCCTGGAATCCAGACAACTTCGGCCCGCTTACCATTCCCAAAAAAGGCGTAACAATTCCCGTAAACCGGCAGACAATTGCGTTATATGGTCCTGTTATTCAACGACACGAAGGAAATGATAAGGTAGACATTACGGCTGACAGCATCCGGTTGGACAGTCGATCAGTCACTACGTATACTTTCAAACAAGACTACTATTTTATGATGGGTGACAGTCGTCACAACTCGGAAGATTCACGCTACTGGGGTTTCGTGCCCGAAGACCACATCGTGGGCAAAGCTGTATTTGTGTGGATGTCGATTGACCCCGCCCCGGCTGATATCTGGCATAAAATACGCTGGAATCGCCTGTTCCGGGTAATTGACTAAGAGAGACCTCTGCTAATTTATGACTCCTGATAAAACAAAAACGGCTCCCACTTTCGCAGGAGCCGTTTTCACAAGCAAACAGGAATCTTAACCCAGATACGTCTTCAACGCTTTCGACCGGGAGGTGTGGCGCAGCCGACGTATGGCTTTTTCTTTTATCTGCCGAACCCGTTCGCGGGTCAGGTTGAATTTCTCACCAATCTCTTCAAGTGTCATGGCGTGTTCGCCGTTCAACCCGAAATAAAGGGTAATCACATCCGCTTCACGCTGCGTCAGCGTTGAGAGCGCGCGTTGCACTTCCTTCCGCAGGGAGTCGTTGATCAGGCCCGAATCAGGCTTGTCTTCGCCATCATTTTCTAGTACGTCAAGCAGGCTGTTTTCTTCACCTTGCACAAACGGTGCGTCCATTGATACGTGACGACCCGAAATCTTGAGCGTATCGACGACTTCAGCGGCTGAAATTTCCAGCACGGCAGCCAGTTCTTCAGGAGATGGTTCGCGCTCGAATTTCTGTTCGAGATCTGAAAACGTTTTGGAAATCTTGTTCAGCGAACCAACCCGATTTAATGGTAAGCGCACAATCCGCGACTGCTCGGCCAGGGCTTGCAAAATAGACTGGCGAATCCACCAAACGGCGTACGAAATAAACTTAAAACCACGCGTTTCGTCAAACCGTTGGGCTGCTTTAATCAGGCCGAGGTTTCCTTCGTTAATCAAGTCGCCTAATGAGAGGCCCTGGTTCTGGTATTGTTTGGCAACCGACACCACAAAGCGCAGGTTTGCCTTCGTTAACCGCTCCAGCGACAATTGGTCGCCTTCTCTTATCTTCTGGGCCAGCGTTACTTCCTCATCGGGCGTAAGCAGGTCCACTTTACCAATCTCTTGCAAGTACTTGTCTAATGACTGGCTCTCGCGGTTGGTTATCTGTTTTGAAATTTTTAGCTGTCTCATATTCCGTTGCCCCGGTGGAGTGACTCTATAACGCTAACTTTTGACGTTACATTACACGAAAAAGTAACAATGACTTACGCAATTTTGTTCTCCGGCTTGGGCAGCAGAACTTTGCGCGACAAACGATACTTTCCAGTCTTTTTGTCCACGTCAACCAATTTTACCGTTATTTCTTCTCCCACCTGCAACACACCATCCATCGTTTCGAGACGCTCCCATTTGATCTCGGAAATGTGCAAAAGTCCGTCCTTACCCGGCATGAATTCGACGAAGGCGCCGAACGGCTGAATCGTTTTCACTTTACCAACGTAGGTTTCGCCAACTTCCGGTAGAGCAACGATGCCTTTCACGCGCGAGACGGCTTTATCCATACTCTCTTTACTGGTCGCGAAAATGCTAACCCAGCCCGCATTGTCGTGTTCATCAATGTTGACGACTGCTCCGGAATCTTTCTGAATGTCCTGAACAACCTTGCCACCGGGTCCAATAACGGATCCAATCTGGTTGGTGTCAATCTTGATCACCATAGCCCGTGGCGCGTGGGGTTTCAGATCAGAACGTACTTCGGAGATGCCTTTCTTCATCTCGCCCAAAATGTGAAGCCGACCCAAACGAGCCTGTTCCAGCGCCTGAGCCAGCACTTCATACGACAAACCTTCCACTTTGAGGTCCATCTGACACGCTACGATTCCCTTTTCGGTACCCGTAACTTTGAAGTCCATATCACCAAGGTGATCTTCATCGCCCAGAATATCTGACAACACGGCGTATTTGTCGCCGTCCGAAATCAGTCCCATGGCAATACCGGCCACAGGTGCTTTGATTTTAATCCCGGCATCCATCAGGGCCATCGTACCGGCGCAAACCGTTGCCATCGACGATGAGCCGTTGGATTCCAGAATGTCGGATACAATCCGAATCGTGTACGGATTTTCATCGGCGGCAGGCAGTACTTTTTTCAGCGAGCGGTGGGCCAGATTACCATGACCAATTTCGCGCCGACCGGCTCCCCGGTTGGGCTTCACTTCGCCCGTTGAAAAGCCGGGGAAATTGTAATGCAGCAGAAATTTGCTGTAACCCTGGTACATCGTCTGGTCAACAATCTGCTCGTCGGTTTTGGTGCCGAGGGTTACGGTTGTCAACGATTGAGTTTCGCCCCGCGTAAACAACGCCGACCCGTGTGGACCGGGTAAATAACCCGCTTCTGCGGAAATCTGCCGAATCTGATCCAGTTTCCGACCGTCCAAACGAGTACGTTCGTCCAGTACTAACCGGCGCGATGCCTCCCATTCCAGATCATGGAAATAGGTTTTTATTAAGCCCACGTTCAGGGATGACCCTTCGGGGAACGACGCTATATATTCGTCACGAATGGCTTTAGCAGCCTCAGAACGTCCTTTTTTATTTGGATTCTGCCGACGAACAACTTCATAAATTTTGTCATATAAAGCAACCCGAATAGCCGCTCGTAGTTCTTCATCGTGCGTTTCGTGATTGTATTCGCGTTTTTCGGCCTTGCCAACCTTAATGGTCAACTCTTTTTGCGCCTGGCACTGCGTTATAATGGCTGCGTGAGCAACCTTGATTGCTTCCACGACTTCGGCTTCCGAACATTCGTTCATCTCGCCTTCCACCATGCAAATATCTTTCTCAGTAGCCGCCACGATCAGATCGATGGTTGCCCGCTCAAGTTCAGACGTTTTTGGATTGATTTTATACTGACCGTCGATTTTAGCGACGCGGACTTCGGAGATTGGCCCGTTGAACGGTATGTCCGATACAGCCAATGCCGACGAAGCGGCCAATGCAGCCAGCGCGTCGGGTTGGACTTCAGGATCAGCCGAAATCAGGGTAATCATTACCTGTGTATCAGCGTGGTAGTTTTCTGGAAAAATAGGCCTCAACGCACGGTCAACCAAACGGCTGATCAGGATTTCGTGGTCGCCCAGACGGCCTTCACGCCGTTGGAAGCTACCGGGAATCCGTCCTGCCGAAGCAAATTTCTCCTGATAATCAACAGACATGGGAAGAAAATCTACGCCTTCTTTGGCGTCTTTACTGGATACTACGGTGGCTAACAGCATCGTGTCGCCCAACCGTACAACCACCGCTCCGTCGGCCTGTCGGGCCATTTTGCCGGTTTCGATGGTAATTTCCCGCCCGTCGGGCAGCGCAACGGATTGCGTGGTGATTTGAAACATACAACAGATTTTGAATACGTCCTCTTACAGCTTTAAACCGCTCCGGCAGCCGACCATCGGCATCCCGGTCATTTTTAGTCTTGGTAATTAGGTAGAGCCTATGCCTGTAGAAACCACAAAAATGAGGGAATCTACTGTGGAGCAGATTCCCTTTTTGTGGAGTGGTCCGATTATTTACGCAGCCCCAGCGCGGCCAGAATGGCCCGATACCGCATGATGTCTTTCTTCATCAGGTAGTTCAGCAAACGCCGACGCTTACCAACTAATTTTAAAAGACCCAGTTGTGTGCCGTAATCGTGCTTGTGGACTTTCAGGTGCTCAGTTAAGTGACTGATCCGGTAAGTGAACAGCGCGATCTGGGATTCGGCCGATCCGGTGTCAGTTGCGCTTTTGGCATGACCCGAGGTGGAGAATATCTCCTGTTTTTTTTCGGTCGTTAGATACATCTTCAGACAGCTAATTTAATTGAAAAATGAATTCGGGTGCAAAGATAGGGAAAAAGTTGATTGGTTGATTAGTTAATTGGCCACTAACGCAACCCACTGATTAACCAATCAACTGACCGACTGAAATCTCCTTCTCAGTCGCTCCCAGGCAATTACGTAAACGTCTTTGTCGAACAGGCGCGAATCATGTCGGGCGCGTTGCATCAGTAGTAAACCAAACGGGAACAGTACAATATTAGCCATCCAGGCCCCGATGGGCACCCAGAGGATACCGTCTTTGGCGTATTTATCGCCCGCAATAGTCAAAACGTATAGAAAAATGAAGAATACGATGGCAATGAGCACCGGTAATCCAAAACCACCTTTCTTGATAATGGCGCCCATAGACGCTCCAATCAAAAACATGACAAAAACTGAAATCGCCTGGGTGAACTTGTGGTGGCTTTCTAATTGATATTTCCACACATTCTTTTCTTTCTCGGCCAGGTACGTTACGTTCGATGTCGAGTAAGTCAGGATATTCTGTGCCTGGCTCAAAGCCGATTGTGCTAACTCAGGGGTACTGATCCGCTGCTTCTTTAACAATGAATCAACCCATTTGCCATCCTTCACCGCTTTTTGCTTCAGCACGGCGTCCGCTTTAAATTGATAGTTATAATATTGGCGCGACGTACTGGCCACATTCAGGCTGGTACTGTTGTAATCTTTTCGCAGCGAATCGGTCAGTGATGAAAGTTGTTTGAGGTCTTTCATGTACTCATGGTACTCAAACTGATTTTCATCCGTGCGCTTAATGCCAAACGATTCAAGGCTGATCACGAGCCGATAATCTTTAAATCCATTTCGCATGAACTGGGCACCCTGTGCTGACCCGTTACTGGCATAACTAACGGTACTATTGTCGGAATACTCCTGATAATCGTTGCCGTTAAATAGCTGAAAAACAAGATACGTACGGTCTTTATCGGTGTACATTCGCCCTGAGTCAGCCAGAATAATCTCGCGATTGCCCGATTCTACGCCATTTGTCGGGTGTTTATAAATGACAAGACCTTTCAGCAAATCTCCATTTTTACTGTCTTTGGCGGTCTTTATTTTGCGATCTACTTTTATGCTGTATCCCGGCAAATCGTTATAAAAAATACCTTCTTTCAGGTTCAGCGTCGCTTTGGCCGTTTTGATATCATACAATAAACTATACCCTTTCAGATTGGCCCAGGGTGCAACTGAATTGTTAAACCAGAACGAAAATGCGCTGATGCCAACGGCCACAACAAGTAAGGGCTGCATGGCTCTTGTGAGCGAGATACCGGCACTTTTCAGGGCAGTCAGTTCAAAAAATTCGCCGAGGTTCCCAAACGTCATCAACGACGATAGAAGCACAGCTAAAGGCAGCGCGGTCGGTATGGTTAATAGGGAGAAGTAAAAAAGCAGTCGGCCAAAGGTGGCCATGTCGAGGTCTTTCGATACGAACTCGTCGATGTAGAACATCAGCAGCCGCATCAGGAAGATAAAGATGACGACCAATAGGGTTAATACAAACGGCCCCCAAAATGAGCCAAGCACTAATTTATCTATTTTTTTCATATAAATGAATAACACGCCGGGCAAGCGAACTTATCCGTATGCCAATGAGTGTTACGTACTTAACGAATCATTGGGGGCGACCGTGCGATACATTCTTCGTATTATATATTTTTAACTCCCAACGATCTCTTTGAGCTTATCCATTAAACCATCCCACAGGTCTTTGAGTTCTTCCTCGTCGGTGATGGCCGAATAGTCCGTTACGCGCAGGAATGTTGATTGAGTCAATTCACTCTGGTCTACCCGAAAGTCGACGTAATTATTATCGGAACCGTTTTCGGCCGTGTCTAAAAACTCGAACCGAACCCCTTTATTTTGCCGCATAGACACTTGCCGGGCAATGTGGCTTTCATTGTCCCATTGAAAGTCAAACCGCTGTTCAGGCATGGTGTTCACCTTGCTGGCAAACCATTGTGACAGACCTGATGCGGTGCTGATATAAGGAAACAGCATTTTGGGAGATGCCCGCAGTTCGTATTCAGTAATAAATTTAATTTTCTCCATAATATAGGCGTTATAGAAAAGGGGTCATTGGCAAAGGTAAACGAATTTTTTTGCGAAAGTCAACGCTGTTTATTGCGTCAAGCCGATTTTTCCTTACTTTTGTGGTACGAAAACGGCGGGGTAGCTCAGATGGTTAGAGCGTAGGATTCATAACCCTAAGGTCGGCAGTTCGATCCTGCTCCCCGCTACATACTTAACGCTTAATCAACTGTTTGTCAGTTGATTAAGCGTTTTTTACTTTACTACGGTACTATGAAAATCAACTATTTACATCAACAATTTCATCATATCCCTCATGGAATTGTTTGTCATGAGAAATGACAATAACGGTTACGTTATCACTAAGCTGATCAATAGCCTTCTGAATAATTAACTCGTTAGCAACGTCTAAGGCGTTTGTAGCTTCATCCAAAATCAATAACTGTGGCCGACGGAGCAAAGCCCGGGCAAGCGCAATTCGCTGACGTTCGCCACCCGAAAGGCGAGTGCCCTGATCGCCCACAACGGTATCCAGGCCGTTTGTCAACTGAAGCACAAACTCGCCAGCCACCAGTTTCAGTACGTCGCGGAGTTCGTCGTCGGTAGCATCAGGTTTCGACCAGAGCAGATTTTTCCGAATAGTAGTATTAAACAGAAAGCATTCCTGTGGAATATAGGCCGTTGCTGAACGCCACGCGGCCAGATCGAGCGTATTGAGATCAACACCGTCAAGGCGTATAAAGCCCTTCTGCGGTTTCAATAGACCCAGTAACAAATCCATTAGCGTCGTTTTTCCCTTACCTGACACGCCCACGATAGCTGTCCTTTTGCCAACTTTTATTTCGGCGCTAAACTGGCTGAAAACAAGCACACCCGGCTCATAACTAAAATCGACTTCCGAGAACGTAATCGTTTTTTTAGGGAAACTCCCACTGGACAGTTGATGAGTGATTTGCTCTTTATTTTGTCGGGCTTCGGCTAATAGTGCAGCAACGCCCTCGTAGGCGGGCAGGGAATTCAGCAGATACTGAAAATTGCGGATAAGTGATGAAAAATTAGGCAGCAGCTTCGATGCGATGTAAACCATCAGCAGCAGATCAACCACCGGAATTTTAATGAACGTAATCGCCAGAATCAGGACTAAACTGATACTGATGGCCGAGCCGATTTCGTAAATTATATCGGTTTGGGCTGTTAACCGGGTAAACTCATTGGCATCGGCGGCTGTTTTTTGGGTAATTATCTCAAATTCAGCCTTATACCGATCCTGAACGTTGTGGCTCTTCGCCAGTTTAAGGCTATTAACAAACTCCAGAACGGCCTTGAATAACGTTTCATGACGGGCGTAGGCGGCCTCGCCTATAGCATACATCCTGGTATTCAGATAGCGCTGAGCAAAAATCAGCGGCAGAAAGGTTGCCCCGGCAAAAACAGTCATCGTAACCGAAATATAGAGCGACGTAGCGGTATAGAAAAGTAAAATAACTACGGTACTGAAGGCCGTCATCAACGTGGTAGTTATGTAGCCGACGCTGTCTATTTCAGTGATCAGATTATTGAAGATGTGGGTGCTATGGGTGTTTTTTAAGTAACCCCACTCGGCATCGACAACAGACGAAAATAAATCGTTACGCAAGTTTTGCTTAAACGTCTGCACAATCCGGGTGTCGAGCCGTGTTTTTACGTAGCCCAGCCCGGCATACACCGAAACGAGCAGTATATAAATCACTAAACAAACATAGAGCGTAGGCTGGACGCCCACCATTTCCCACACGGAATTGGCAATGTTGAAAGCCCGGCTACTAACCCCCGCATCCGCTGACCCACCAGCCATCTGAATCAGGGGTATCAGTATAACAAAGCTGCCTCCCTTCGTTAAGCCCGAAAACGTGGTGATAAAAACCGAAAGGGCAATACTGCCCCCCTGATATCGCAACAGCACCTGCAAATACTGCCGCAACACTGTGAGCTTACGAAACATCATCTATCAAACCGGGCAAAGGCAGTAGCAATTGCCGAATAAATCCATAAAAAAGGGGCGACTGCATAGTTTAATACAAACAGCCTATCGCTAAACGCAAAGATGTTCCAGTAATCGGGATTAATGAAAAATTTCCTGCCAGCAGCAAAAACAGACCGACAGCCCCCGAAATAGTACGTTATCCGATAATAGTTTATCAACTTTTTCAAACTCAGCCGAAAAGCCCGAACCGATGAAAGCGGGGGTTGATACGGATCACCAACATGATTGATGGAGAACATGAAGCTACTCAACAAATCGGTCAGGTGCGAATCGTTCCGTATCGCCTGCCTGATTTCAGCAGGCAAAGAAGTCCCAAACAGTTGTGCAGCCATGTAACAACCGGCCAAGACATACCGATCAAGTTTTTGTTCGGCAGCCCGCCGGTAGGATTCTGCCAGAAAAGCGGCACCTTCTTTCTCACTTATCTGCGCGATGTCGTACACCCAAAAAAGCCGCTTCCATTCGTGTGTGCTGCCATGAACACACAAATAAATGAAATTGTCGGTAGCCGACAGCAAGTGAACAACCTGACCACCAACCTGCTGCGTTATCAGTTCGCCACTGAACGGGTCTGACGGCTGGCCGCTGGTTTCGCCTTCCGCGAGGTTCAGCCGCCAATGCAACTCAACCTGTATGCCGCTGGTTGTGTTGTAAAGATTATAGTGATAATATGTGTTCGTATAAAGCACTTTTTGCTTCGGACTTTTCCACAACACAGTCGTCAGTTCATACCCTGAATCGGTCAGTAATGTAAAGGCCCTTTCAGTATCGGCGGGTTTAACCAGAATATCCAGGTCTTTGCATTCCCGAAGGGTGTAATCATTGTAGTACAAGTGCCCAAGCAGCGGACCTTTCAATGCTATGGCGTGTATGCCGTTTTGGGCGAATAGTTTCAGAATACGGCAAAGCTCGGCCATACGTGCCAGCATAGCCATTTTATTGGTGGCATACCGCCCGGCAAGCTGCTGCTTTATTACCAGAATGTCTGACGGATTACCGGGTAAACGTTGATAAAAAATAGTGGATAAACGGTGGCTATCGAGCAGATGCAACAGTGCATCCGTATCGATTTGGGCCAAAGCACCCGGACTACCAGCCTGATGTGGCTGTAAATAGTGGAGAAGTAAGCGCGTGTGCGGATGCAGACAAGCAGGTAGTTCGATTTGTGGGGCTACCAGATTCATTCGACAGGAAAAAGCGCGGGCGTTCAGACTGCGGATTAAGCCTCCGGCCTGATTAAGCCGAGTTGCTGCATGTTGGCTACGTGTAGTTCAACATCTGCCCGGCATTGCTCGGTCGTTACGTCATACTCGTCAACGAGCCGGGCGCACAGGCTGTCGAGAGAGAGCGGTTTTTCGAGGAGTTCCCAGATGCGCGTAGCTACTGAATTGAGCGAAAAGTAGCTACCCTTTGCAATGTCCACCATCACTAAATCGTCATCGATTTGCCCTGAGATGGTTTCTTGGTTTCGTACAAACTTTGTCATTTATTACGCGCTCGTTGGTAATTCGATTGGAGTACTGATCATCTGTTCAAAGTTTTTGAGCGATTTGAAGTTTTTTATCAGCAACGTCTCAAAAATAATACATTTTGTTCTTAACAGTTCAATAGAGGTCTTTAGTGGGTCGTTTTCGGGCATAGTCTCTGTATACTTACCCAACTCAATTAATAAATTTCTGAAACTTAATGTATAGTGTCGCCCGAAAATTTGTTTATAAAGCTGATATATTTCTGTTTTATATATTAACGCATTGTCAACTACTTTAATAGCGTTGGCTTTTGTGAGTTTATTGGCAGAGAAATTTATTAATAATTGACACCGAAAATCAGAACAAATCGATGCTCTTTTTTGACCATATATGGTACATTTACCACAAAAGTAAGCGCAGGGAAGCGTAAAAAATTCGTATTCTCCTTCTCTACCGTATCTCTGTTCTATTTCTACTGGTAAATTACCTTGCTCACCAGGCTGTAAAACGGCATGGTTAAATAGGGTGCCGTCGCAGCAAAGGCCGCAACCAACACATATTTCCTGTTCATCTAAAGGACTTTCCACAAGTAGCGTATTCATAAATTCTGATTGATAAACTATTTACTTATGGCTCTATTTTTTCCTGATAACTTTTAGTGAATTCATGGAGCGACTTAAAGCTTAAAATATACCCGAACAATCCGAAGGGGTCTGAATAGGCCTTACTTTCTTTAAAATTCTTAACTTCCTGTTCGAGCGCGTTAAAATTAATGAAATCTAAATGAGGATTAGCCTTAAATTCATTTATCTCATGAATAAATAGTAAACCTCTATCTTTGCTTTGCTGACTTACATAAGCAAAAAAAGCATCATCACTTTTTCCAATTCTCCACCTTACTGATTCGGGCAGTAATCCGTCGCTAATTTCACGCAGAATAATACGCGTGTATTTGCTACCGTTTACCAACAGTTTAGAAGGAACTTTCAGAATGTATTCAATGATTCGCTTATCCAGCAAAGGATATCGATATTCTACTCCATTCTTATATCCGGTGATGGACCAACATTCGGTTCGTTCAGAAAGATGATATGTATTTAATAAGCCCAACTGGTAGTTACGGCGGGAGTGGTAACGGTAAAAACGTTGGTATGTTTGCTGATGAAATTCACTAAATTTTATATTAAAAAATCGCAAACTCTCTACGGATCTCTTTTTTGCTGAACCAGGAATATAATTGATAGCTGGCAAAAAAACCCTGAAAATCAGATATTTAACTACTTTCCTCGGATTGTTAAAAGGGTTCTTCTTGAAAAAAGTATTCCACTGAAAATTAAAGAATAAGTCATAGTCAACGCCCAAACTTCCATAACTGATAAACTCGTCACCGCCCCACCCGCTAAATATCAGATTTGTTCCATGAAGTTTAGCCATTTTCAGCACTTTTTCTTCATGAAAATACGTAAAACTACTAATAGAATTTTTGGTTAATTCAACAAAATCGCTTACTTCAACATGGATAAAGGCGGGTACAATACCGGCCATCTCGCCGGTTTGTTTTACCAGTTCCCGTTCGTCAAGTTCATTTTTATTTATAATACCACTAATGGGTGACCAGGAATACCCGTAAAAGGCCGGTTGTTGCCCATACTCTTTCCGCGCAAGAGCGGCTACGGTACTGGAATCGAGGCCTCCACTTAAGTGTGCGCCTGCATTGAATCGTTGGTCAGAGCGGATATGCACGGCATCTTCAAGAAGCGATTTTAGCTCTGAAAACATACGTTCCTGCGTCAGCGTTTTATCCGTCTGAACCCGTTCCGGCTCCCAATATTTTTTAGTGATAATTTTCCCCTCATCAAACGTAAGAAAATGACCTGCTTTCAATTTTAATACTTTTTCGTTAAATGTCAACGTCATATCTATGACCTTAACATCCGATAGTAATGGGTCCATATTTATGCGACCTCCTTCATAAAAGGTGCGGCATAAGCCAGTAATATCAGACGAAAAATAAATTGATTGCTCTGTGGTCGTGTAGGCAAGAGGGGCAACACCTACGTGGTCTCGAAAAAGGTGAAAGGCATTACTATGAGACTGATAGATTAAAATACTAAAATCACCATTGAACTTATTTACAAAACCGGGGCCTTCCTGTAAATAAGCGTATGCTACGAGCGCAGGATCGGAAAAAGTATTTGTTGGTAGCTTTAGCTCATGACATAGTTCCATTCGGTTGTAGACAGAACCCATCATTAATATCAGTAGACCATGAGTAGTATCTACATATAAGAAATCGTCCACCGTGTGGGGAAGACGGGGGTCTAAGAAAAATCCACCCGAGAAATTTCCGTAATCGATCTGGTAATGAACCGCCCCGGCCCATTGTATCGTTTTTTTTAGCCTGTCAAGCGACGTTCTCTCATTCACTAAGGGATGACAGGTGAACCTACCGTAAAGCATAGCTTACGACGGTATTCGTTTTAATTGGTTCTTTCCACCTCCTTGACCCACTTCTCTTTCTCCACCCCCTTTAGACGAATACGTGTCTTTGTTAATGTTCAGCGTTTGGATAAGGGGTTTTGCCCAAACTTTCTTGTCATTGTTCAGCGTTTCCATCTGGTTTTGTTTAAATTAAATGGTGTAAAGTACCCAAAGTTGATCAAAAATAATACAATTCAAGATAATGGTCGCCTTTTTCTACAATGTAGAACTCGTCTGTCTTCAGCCAAGCATGAGCTATCAATTTTTTGTCTTCATCAAAGGCTACTCCCAGCGAAAGCAGGGAGGAAATATGACGGCGTTGCAACATCCAACGCGATGCAAGGCTCATCACTAAGCACTGGTTTTTCCAGAATGTAAGCCAGCGGGTACGGTGAATAGCTTTTTTTAGTTGCTTTAACTGCTCCGGGTTTGGTTTTTTGTATGTGTGTTGTTTGTTGGACGCTAACACTAAGCAATGTTTGAAGGGTAGAATCAGCAATAGAATTTTAGCCGCCCACAAAAAAAACAACGCTTCCAGAAAAAGCTGTTTTTCCAGAAACGGTAGCGTACTAAATTTTTTTAGTCTGTTCATAAACTACTACTTGCTGTTTCCCGGGATGCAGGTTTTTGATCTGACGCTATTGCTAAAATAAGAGTTTCCATTTTGATCCGAAGTTGCTCAATGGGAATAGTAGCCGGGCGGGAGACTTTCGTGACTGTGGTTGCCTGAATCATCATAATCAACTGTTCCAAATAGGCAGTTTCACTTTCGGCCATTCCCTGGAGGTATTCCCAGCGATATATTTCGTTGCGAAGAGCAGCAAACTTTTCAACGCCCTCCAGCGGTTGAATACGTACTTCGGATTGGTCGTGGGTATGAAGAACAAAGATATGATCTAAATGAAAGAATGCTCCCTTGTCTGACTCCATCGGGAAGTAGAATTTGCCTTGTTCAGGAAAGATCCGGTCTAAACCCTCCTCTTTTTGATTTAGTTGCACCAGGCTATCGCTCCACAATTTGATTCGATCTGACACGCCCCATATATGCGGTTTCCCACTTTTGAATATAACCGGTGTAATATCGTCGGTTAAAAAATGGGCACCATTTAAGCAAAATGAGGTGGTAAGTGATGATTTTCCAACGCCCGATTCGCCACAAAGCATGATTCCCAAGCCCCTAAACTGAAAGCAACTCCCGTGCAGGGGCATCGTTTTCCGCTGGTGCAAAATAGCCCCGTATACTGAGCCATTGAGGTATAGTTCGACAACAGACTGACTGACATCACCGTAAGGCATTACATCAATATAATCTCCAGAGCAGGCATAAAACCAGGCTACTGCGTTTACGTCTAATGTAAATTCATTCTGATTCAGACTAACATAGTGATTTGTATAATCGGGTTTCTCAATAGTCTTCTTTTTGGCCGTTGTTTTGACGTTAACATCTTCTAAGGGAAATCGGAATAACATATTATTAACTTTTGTAATCAAGTACAGTGGCTTGCAATTACCTTTTTAACGTAACTACTCAATCAGACTTCGCCATTCTTATTTACAATCAAGTCGTCTGTCCTGACACTTGAAAACTTGCCGGAGGTTTTAGATGCCTCCTTACAAACAGGTTTCTATAGCTCTTCGGAATTTGATTAAAATTAGCATCATCGACAAGGAGCGGTACCTGTGTCTTAAAATTGATTTCATCATAATACCAGGGAGCACTATAATTAACGTATAATAATGGTCTGATTTGCTCGGATAAGTTAGGATTTCCGCTGTGGAAAAGCCGATAATCCATCAGCATACAGGAGCCTGTATCCATTTCTGCATCAACAAAGTTTAACTCATCTACTAATTCAGCGGACGACGGCCCACTTCGGTGGCTACCGGGCCATACACGTGTGGGTCCATTTAACTGATTAAAGGGAATTAATGGAATCAACAGACCTACCGCGTGGGGAGGTAGCAGGGTAGCTACAGGATGCCAGGTAAATATGCGTGCATCAAAATGACCAGACATTTTTGTTGCTCCCGGTAACGATGCAACACAGGTTAAGCTATTGATAATGAACTGGTTATTAAATAATTGTGCTATAACCGGGAAAACAAATGAATTGGCGTATAACTGTGGCGAATTAAACGCATCCTTTACGTCCACCGAAATTTGAAATCGCTTACTACTCAATTCCACTGCACCGTTCGGGCTTTCATTCGTAAGATATCGCTCATATTTGCTCATAAAAGTAAGGTAGAGCGTATGGATATAGTCTTTTGAGAAAGCGTCTTTTAACACGACATACCCATCCCGGCGGAAATCTTTCAGAATTTCGTCCAAATGAGTTTCTTCGATTCGTTGGCTTTGGTGCTCCGGCTTACTGAATTCTATTGTGTTAACCATTTCTAAACAGAGTGGATTGTTCTGATAAACGTATTTCGATTACATCACCTCACTGAACCTCAGGCCATGACATATCTTTCTGAAGCAGGTCGGTCTCCTGAAAGAGCGACGCATTGAGCAAAGGCTGTTCGCGGAGCAACTTGAAATCGGCTGAGTTGAACAAACGGGCCATCTCCACTATGTCCCCGGGACGGTGCATGTCGCTTCCGATAAAATCAACAACGCGCTCCTGCATTAAAAAGCGAGCCTGCTTCTGGCACTCTACGCCATACCGCCCCGTGAGCGACATCCAGTTCAGTTGAAACAAACAACCTGTTTCACGCAATTCGAGTAAGCTTTTTCTGTGCCTGTGGTAATACCGATACCGCTCCGGGTGGGCCAGCACGGGTGTGTAGCCGTACGTCTGAATCCGAAACAGAATATCGCTTAATTGGTTAGGGGCACCCGCCCAGCCGGTTTCGACCAGCAAATAGCGTCGTGAGCCAAATGAGAGCAAGTCTCCTTGCTGAAGCAGACCAACGAAATGATCGTCGATTAAATATTCAGCGGCTACGCTTACTGAAAGTGGTAGTCCATAATCATCAATTTGTGTTTGCAGAGCATACTGCCCTTTCCGGAGGGTAGCGGTGGCGGTAGGATACCGATCTCCGCTAACGTGGGGGGTCGTAATAATTTTTTGTATGCCCCATTCGGCCAACTGCGTTAAACACGTTAGCGCCTGCTGCGAGTCGCTAATGCCGTCGTCGATGGCAGGCACTAAATGCGAGTGTATGTCTACCATCCAAAAGCAACTTTCGGGCTCCGGTGCGCTTGCTTTAAAGCGGGAAGTCAGCCGTTGCCAGATTGATAGAGGAGCCATTTTGTAGTGATTGACTAAAGTTCCTGCTATCAGAACTGGGCTTCAAGGCCCAAATTCCCGGTAGACGTAATACCGAGTTTCAGCGACTGCACGCGCGATAGCGTTCGGATTGGTGACGGCTTTGCGTTAAAGAGTTTAACCGACGTAGCAGTCAATTCATTTGAACGTTCAATAACATAAAATCCGGCGACAAAGAGTCCTAATCCAGCCAGCAGTTTAGGTGCGCTGCGGTGGGTGTATTCAACCAGAATATCGTCTGGATAGGGGTTCGTTTTGGTGCCCACTCCCCGAATAAACGCTGATTTTTGTACTCCTTTGATACCCAGATAGCCAACGGCTATGCCAGACAAGATCAGAACAGGGCCAACAGGCTGGAGCACCTTACCCCAGCGATACGCTTTCAATGCTTTGGGAGTAGGTGCCAGCAGATTACGTATTTCGGTAGCTGACAGGAGCTTATTGTCTTTAAGGATGGTTGTGGTCAGCAAACTTCGTTTAGCAACCAACGAATCGCTGGTACCCGTGTATTGGGGCGAAGGTTTGTTGAGAGGCTGGGCCATAAGCTGCGATGCCATGAGCAGCCCCGGCATGAAAAGAATAAATTTTATGCGTGGTACCAAACGGTGGTGGTTTGTGAACATAGTCAGTGGGAAATTAAAATGAACGCTTTGCCAGGAAGCTAAGGCCCATATTCTGTTTCAGTACGCCGGCATTATCAAACGCAAGGGTGGTGGTAAAGATATACTGCTTAAAGGGGAAGCTGACTTGCTGCTGGGCCGACAGTTGATTAATGCTGAATGGCGGCAGAAGGTAATTGCCTATGTTTTTGCTGAACGTAAGCCGGGTCAGTAAATCGACCTGCTTAACGCGGCTTTGTACTCCGAGCGTAAACGCCTGTACCCGGTTATTCACGAGCCGGTTCGGGTTTGGATTTAAATTTTGCGGTAGGCCCGTTGTATAACGTAGCGGCATAATAAATGGGGTGCCAATCGTCTGGCCCTGATAGACCCACCCATCAATGTACCGCCCATTATTCATGTAATCTTCCGCGCCACGCAATTGAGGAATCGTTGATCGGTTTGACAGATAAGCGCCCCCCTGATTGGTGGTTTGCAGGTATTCAACGACAATCTTCAGAATGCCATGGGTCGCTTGTTTTCGACTAAACGACAAACCATGCAGACCATCCGAAATATTATTGAGATAAAATAAGGCACCGGCTTCGTAAATAGATTGCCGATAAAGAAACCATTTGTAGCGGTCCGTTTCGTATTCAAGGGCCAGATCGAGGGTGCCTATATGATTACCAACCCGGTTACCACCTTCGGCAGATGCCTGATTGTTCTGAATGACCAGCGTATCGAGTGTATACAGCGATTTTGCCAGGACTGTATAAACAAACGACTCCCAGTCGGTTCCAAATTTGGTGATTCGTACACCATTATCGACGCGGGGGTACAATACGTCGCCACCCCATTGCACCTGATGATTAAACCCGCCGTATACTCTGAACCGCCAGTCTGGTTTTCCAAGGCGCACATAGAAACTCTTCTGATGCAGGTAATAATTATTAACTGAGTCTGAGTTGCCGAGCCAACCGTGGGCAAAATTTCCTTTTATGGAAATCAGGCCACTTTTTAGGATGGGTGTAAACGTAGGCATCGACACCTCAATCTTTGGCACCGGCAGCGCATTGCCCGACCAGATGTATGACCCTGCACTCAGTGTAGAATCGACCAAACCGATAATTTCCCGTCGTCGGCCTGCCGAGAACTCAACAGCCCCATACCGCACTTTACCATACAATTCAGATAACAGAAGCTGATTGATGGTTCCGGCATTTACTACGGCCCGTATGCCATACCCATACGAAAACCGCCCTTGTTTTTTAGTGGCCGGATTACGGGCTTCGTACTCTTTTTTTACCTGCCCCCGTACCGTAAACACCTGCGATTCTAACGGAACTTCGCCATATTGATTGGAGCGAATCCAGAACGGATTGGTTTCAGAAGTTGACAAAAACGTGCCGGCTTCTACCTCAAAACGCGGTTTGGGCGACACGGATTGCGCGTAGCAAACTGAGCCTAATAGAAAAGCAAGAGCCAGGAAACCGGGCACATGGATAAGTCTATACATAAGTCGGGTGAAAGGGGAATAGTATTCGGAAAGTTACGCTGGCATAACTGGCTTAATAGGCAGAATCATTGCGCCGTAGCTTCTCCACTTTATTTTTGCTGAGATTCACCGATATACAGGCGTTCAGAGAGTCTATTCTTACCACCATCGTTTTGCCCTGGGTTGAAACCACTTCGCCTTCCTGTCCCATAAATGAGCCAGAGGTGATTCTAAGCCGGTCAGCCGTAGCAAAATCAATGATTTCGAGCGAGTTATGATCGTAGTCATTCAGCATGTCCTTGATCAGGTCGATCTCGCTCTGCTTTATGATGGCCGGTTTTTTTAGCCAATACAGATACCCAACCACTCCGGGAGCACCATAGACAAGTGAGCGCTGGTTTTCTTCGAGATTCACAAAGCAGTAAGACCTGAACAGGGGTTCTTCGACCGTTTTTATACGATCAGACCATTTCCGCTGTACTTTTCGAAGCGGGCAGTAAACGTCTATTCCTCGCTGGTGGAGTGACCTGGCGGCTAACTTTTCTGATCTTGATTTGGTATATAAGGCAAACCACGGCATGAGTGTGAGATAGGTAGGGTGGGTCTACAAAGGAACGTAAATTCATCTATTAGTCAGAATAAATCTGCTAAACGGAGTGGTTAATTATAAATGGCTCAAATGCCCGTCATTGAGTATAGTTAGTATACGCTCTGCGGCTCTTCCATCGCCGTAAATAGGGTCGAACGACAGTTGCGGGTCTGATTCAAAATAAGAATAAGCACCTAAAATTCGATCAGGGTCTGCATCGCAAAGAACAGCGGCCCCGTGCGCAACAATTTCGACCCATTCGGTTTCGGCTCGCAAAATGATACAGGGCTTTTTATAGAAATACGCTTCTTTCTGCACCCCCCCCGAATCCGTGATAACCAGTTTTGCCTGTTGTTCCAGCCGTGTCATTTCTAGAAAAGTAACGGGGGAGATTAACACGACGTTCTGGTTGGCACGAATGGCCTGCTGTAGCTCCGTCGACAGGAGTGCATTCATTTGTTTAGCCGTTCGCGGATGCACGGGCATAACCAACTTAACCGGGTGGGTAGTTACGATGGTCAGCAGCGCCCTAAAAATAGCATCGAGCCGATCCGCATCATCGGTGTTGGCGTTTCGGTGCAGCGTTGCCAGCACATACGCCCCCGGTTCCAGTTGCAACTTTTCCAGGATGGTCGTGCGGTTGGTAGCCAGCGTTGAAAAGTACAGGCTGTTGTCATACATGATATCACCTATCTGAAATACGCCGGGGTTATCCATCGTGTAAGGCGGACGATTGGCCAACCCGAACCCTTCTCTTTTCAGATTATCGACACCCGCCTGAGTTGGAACAAACAGGTACGTGGACACATGGTCGCTCAGGATGCGGTTAATCTCCTCCGGCATTTTCTTGTTGAACGACCGCAGACCCGCTTCGATATGCACGATGGGTATGTGCAGCTTTGAGGCCGCAACTGCCCCAGCCAGGGTTGAATTGGTATCGCCGTAGATAACCACATAGTCTGGTTTTTCCTGCTCAAGTATCTGCTCTACGCCTGTAATCATCCTGGCGGTTTGTTCACCGTGCCTGCCCGATCCTACCTGTAAGTTATACCCTGGCGGAGGAATCTCCAGTTCGGTAAAGAATACCCCCGACATATTTTCATCGTAATGCTGCCCTGTATGAACCAGCACTTCGGTGATCTGGTCGGCGAAGTGCTGACGAATAGCCCGGCTTAATGCCGATGCTTTAATAATTTGCGGGCGGGCACCAATTAGTGTCAGGAGCTTGATCATCAACAGATTGCGTGTAATATTAGTCCACGTAGAAATACTGCTTCACGATATTTTTCGTCCGCTGAAAAACAAGTTCACGCGCCCAATACATTGGATTTGAGTTCCAGCGTTGCGGATGGAAGGTAAACATGATCTGATTGGGAAGCTGATGATTTTGCAGCCCGGTCATTAGATCAGTAGTACGCCTGAATGAATGCAAAAAAACGGAATCGACCTTATCACGAACGCTTACTTTATGGCCGTCCCATCGTCGGCCGGTGTCGGTCAGGTAAGCTACTTTTGTGAAATCAATGTCGAAATAGGGTTCGCCCACGATGCCAAAATCCCGATACGAATAGACCTTCCAAAGGTCTTTGGAATCATATTTCGACAGCGGGCTTCCGTGCATGCAAATGGTTGAAACGGGCACCAGCCGACGTAAAGTCGCCAGGTTTTTTTCAAAATCCCGGATTGCCCGGTCAATATTTCCGTTGCAGGTTGTCAGGCATTCATAATGATAGCCAATTTCGTGGCCCATGTCGGCAATTTCCCGGATGATCCGCTCGTTCCAGCTTGCCGGAACCGCCCTGAAATAATACGCTCCCCGAATGCCTTTTTCCTGTTGAATCCTGGCAAACGTCAGTGAGTTTTGAGGCATCAAATCAACATCATGGCGCAGAACAACCGTATTGGGCGCGTTTACGGACAGAAACTCCCCGAACGTCGAACAGTTGTAGCCCACGTGTTTGATCGCCTGCAACAGCTCAACATACTTACGTATTGTGAAATCCATGTCTATTCACGGGTGAGTAGTAAAGAGAAGCCCTTACCGATACGTCAAATCAGGGGTAGGCCTGCTTACGCTGTTCGGGTAGGTCAGAATCAACGCTGTCAGAAAAGAGGTTAAATCGATTTTATCGTTTAACATGGCTTCCCGTCGGATACGCCATTCGTTTTTTATAGCCTCGTTCAGCACAAGCTCTTTAATTTTATGCATCATCGACTCGAAGTCCTGTGGCAGGAAGGAATAGCACAATTTATATTTATGCTCCAGTTCGTTCGGAATCGAGAGTCGTCCCGCAAACGAATTGAGCTTAACGGCCGGTGTGCCGAGCAGGGCCGCTTCGGTCGTCATGGTTTGACTGTCGCCCACAAACAACGTAGCGTAATACAACAAGGTGTGTGTTTTTTCGGGTGATACAGGCAACTGATAGGGTTTCAACTCCGGTTCGATGCCACGCTCGGTGGTGACAAAAATTTTGCCGAAGTTTTTCAGGAAGTCGATGATTTCGAGTTTCTGAGCAATCGATAAGCCCCGTGCCCCTGCGTCATGATGAGCTTTGAACGCATTGAAGCGCAAGACGAAAAACGGTTCTCCCGGTTTCACGCCAATTTCACTTAGTACGCGCTCGTCGGGCACAAAGCGATTGGGATGTAGATACGCCAGTTCATGATAACTTGGGTGGCATATCTGCTGGCGGCCTCTGTTTTCGTGGGCCAGCGCGTCCGGGTTGATAATAACGTCGGCGTAGGAGGTAAATTTTCCGAATATGGGCGTAGCGGCTAAATCATCGTCGTCGAGCGCAAACGATTTCATCGGGGTTAACTTCGACACAATGGGCAAAACCATTGACACGCCAATGCCATAATCGACCCGTCGGCTCACGACGATACCCAACACCTTGAGCAGGTGAACAAACTCATAAATGTATTTCCAGAACATCTGGTCTTTCTTTCGGCCCGTGCTGATGTAGTCAATAGTATACAGTTTCAGCAGGCCGGTAATGGAATCGACATTCTTGGCGGCAACAATTACCTCGTTGCCATTGCTTTTCATTTCCTGAATAAAGTGCTTAAACAGGTGAACGTGAGCGGGATGGTTTATATCAATTAGAACTTTCTTCATTCGTAAGAAGCATTACCTGAGCATATTCATTTAACCCCTCGTCAATTACGTCTAAATCGTTTTGTGTCAGTCCAAAGTGGCAAGGAACAGTGAGAACTTTATCGACAAGCTGTTCAAACAGTGGGCATTCGCCCGACTCGTAGCCGAACCGCAACGCCCATAATCTGGCATATTGAAAGTGTCTGCCCGCGCCGATTTTTTTAGTAAGCAGGTGGTTGTAAAGGTCATTTCTTTGTTTGCTTAACAGCACAACGGCAAAGGCATTGCCCGCGTCGGGAGCATCGAGGATCGTATAATGGACACGGTTGCGCCCGATCAGGTAGCGGGCATTTGCCTGTTGCTGTAGTGCCAGTTGGGCGAAGTTGTCAATCTGTTTTTGCAGCGCATTCACGACGCTTCGATACGGCAAATGCTCCTGACCTGGATAAACCGAAACCTGTTTGTTTCGACTGCTGATGAAATTTCCGCCCAACAGTCTGTGTATCAGCCCACCCCCTACCCTCGAATGAAGGATGGATTTTAGGATCCGGTTGCCTGTATACGTCAGTTCGCTTAACAGATTCGGTTGCTTCAGATCGGCCAACTGTGTTTCGATACGGGCCGTGTACTTTTTGTTGTTTATGACTAAGAGACCGCCACCACCAAAAGAGGGAAACTTACCGTTGCCAAAGGAAAAGACGGCCGCATCGAAAAAATTACCCGCGTGAACGCCTTCATAGCGGCTGAAGAAAGCATGAGCGCAGTCTTCGATGACCGGCAACTCACCAATCAACTGTTTTATCTGCCGAATATCGGCCAACATGCCGAACGTATGCGTAACGATGAGCGCATCCAGAAGCGGCAACTTCCTGCGTAAATCGTCGCTGTCGATGGTAAGTTGTTGGTTGATATCGATAAACACGGGCGTATGGCCCACGGCCACAATGGCTGCTAACACCGACGAGCAGGTATAGGGTTGTATGCCAATACGCGCCCTGGGTTTCAGGTTAAATGCCCGTAGCGTGTAGTTGATGCCCGCCCGTGCACTACCTATACAGTATACGTCTGACGCTGGAAATAACGCTCTGAGGGCGGTATTGTCTGGTTTTTGGCGGATGGCTAAACTTGCAAGGCTGTTCCAGGCATCCCGCAGGGAATAGGCGTAGTTGAACCGGGGGATCATCGTTTCATTAATCTCCAGAGAGCAAACAATTTCGTGGCCAGTCGGTACAGCATCGGAAAGTGAATACGTTCATAGCGTCCGTAGTTTACCAACTCACCACCGAATTTTTTTTTATACTCCCGCACTCCATACGAAATCGTCGGTTTGCCGGCACCCCCAAAATCGAACCACGAAAAACCGTTGTTTTTAGCCCATTTAAACACTTCCCACGGCAGCAGGTCATTCGGATATTTGGCGTAATAACGGCTGTAAGCTCCCGCAAAATAATCGTACAACGTATCGCCGTAGGCCAGACAAAGCATACAGCCGATGATCTGCTCTTCCCAAACGACCGTAAAAATTCTCAGCCCGGTTTTCGCCGTCGACTGGTGTAACATGGCCTCAAAATGGCTGACATCGGGTAACGGCAATTTAGCCCGCCGATACACTTCGGTTAGTATATTGTAGCACTGCGCCAGTGATTCCGGGGAACTGTGCCGATCAACGCGGCACCCTTCTTTTTCGGCCCGCCTTATTTCATTACGTCGCTTCGAATGCACACCTTTCCAGAGTTCTTCTTCTGATTGGCGCAAATCAATAAGAATATCTAAATGATCGTCATGAGTGAAGCCAGCACGGATAAACGCACTCTGAAACGCAGTTGTATCCTGTAGGTTTCGTATTTGTGTGTACAGACTTTTGCCGGTTCTCGTGCTGTACGTGTCGAGCATTTCCCGTATAAGCTGCGGATTACCTTCTTTCACGACCGGCCCGCCAATGATGAGATTTCGGCTGGTTAAGAAACGAATGCCGGGAAGCTTTATCTGTATTTGCCGACAAGCCAGCAGGACACCGACAAGCTCCTCTTTATGCCGGGCTATAACGTAAAAAGGAGTTAATTTTTCGGACGGCAGGCATACGTTGTAAAAAGCCGGCGACTGAAAATAATGAAATCCCTTACAGCTCTGAAGAAAAAACGTAATGGCCCGTTCGTCGTCTGAGGTCAATCGGTGAAGTAGGCTGTACTCGTACATTAATCACGAAAGAACACGTAACGCTGCTTTGCTACAGGTCATTTATTTAACGTCTCTTGCTTGTAGTGTCTAACACCCGAAAGGGCTGATGGCAAGCAAGCTACTTAAAAAAACGGCCACACTTCCCCGCCTTTACACCCTTTCCTGGTTGGGCTATTACTCTCCTTCGGGGGCGAGTAACCTGTCGCCCGACAAGCCACCCACGCAGCGCGAACCACCAGCACACTTCCGATTCCTGTGCTGACGGGCGAAGCTAAACAACGCACGTCAACCTCATGCGTTTTCGCTGGTCATCAGTAAGGTGAGTAGTTTTTTCGTTGTGAACTGGTTTTTGTTTGGTTATAATATATTGTGAGCATGTCTCACAAGGCGTTTCCATTCTTTGCCACGTTTTACAAATACCTCTGTAAATCGCATATTCATTGCTTTGTTGGCATCATCTCGAGGTGCATCTGAGCTGGCTTTTGTTTTTTCTAAACCCATCACTATTACTGTGTGGCTTTCTTCTATATGTACGTGTTCTGCAATTTTCTCAAATTCAGTGTATTTGATAATGTTGGCATTTACTCTTTCCAAAAACTTTTTTTTATCAATCAGCATTGAAAAAGGATTTATAATCCGCATATCGTCAGGATAATACCTGCTCATTGCAGCAGTATCCTGAGTGAGGGTCATTTTTTCTTGATAATCCAACTGCTTCAAGATTTGTGCTACAATTTTTTTCTGCTCTGGCGTGGTAGCGTTGGTAGTTTGAGCCTTCGTAATGATGGATGATACAAGACAAACGATGAATAATAAAAGTAGTTTTTTCATTGTGAATTGGTTTAAAATGTTGGTAAGTCAATGTTGTCTTCTGCGGTAGCCGCTAACTCGCCGATTGACACACTTTCAATACAAAATAAGCACTTCGCATTTTGTATTGCTGAGATGGTTACGCCCTTGACTATCGGGACATGCGCCCTGTCGCAAGTACGCGGCCCCGCAAACCTAAACTTGACCTGTCGGGGCGTTCACCCTGTCGCACGAACGCGGCCTTGCAAACCTAAACCTGCCAAACCAGGGCGTTTCTCGTATCACACGAAACCCGCCGAACGAGCAAAAGCCCGACCTCTGCGGCCTGCAACCTGTCACCGGAACGCCGATTTGCAAGCACTACTTGTGTGAACCACCCAACACCTGATTGGCCGTGACGGTCATGGGTGTAAAGGCGTACAACCGCTTGAGGATGGGTTTTAAGCCGCTGGCCAGTTTGAGGATCAGTGCATAATTTGACGGATAGTCAAACGTACTTTTGGTTTCTCCCAACCAGATACGCTGAAAGGCGTCGTCTGACAAAGCCAGCTTTTTTTGAATATACGCACGGGTTTCTTCTAATTCCCGATCCGGGGCAAACGGCTGCTTTAACTGCGCCAGGGCTTCTTCGCGCGTAATTGCCTGACTTAAAACCTGAGCCGACAGGTTGATCTTCCGTTTGTCAATCCCAAACTTCCGGGGAAGCCAGTACGCCATCGAGAACTTGGTAAACAGATTTTCATGATGATGACCGCCGTAGTCTTTCCAGTCGTACAGGTCGATCATCAGCCGCTTGGCCTCCTGTTTTCTATAGTCTAAATAGTAGTATGGCCGAACGTCTTTAATGCCTTTGATCAAACCCGAATAAGCCATTCGGGACAGGGTCAGCATGGGATAGGTTTTGAGCCGAATACCCGACCCAAACATTTTGTGAATAAACCGTAATTGCCGGGCATCCGCGTAGGTCCATTCCTTGGGCTGTTTGCCTTCCGACCGAAAATCATTACCCCGAAGAATGTATTGAATGCCTTCGGCCTGCGCCACTTTATACATGCTGGCTTTAATGGCCAGGTCAGTGGGCGTATCAATCCACGGCATCCCTGCTTTCATATACGCCCGCAGCAAGTCCTTAATTTCTTCATAGTCGACAACGTAGGTTTCGAGGTCGATACCCAGTTTGGATGTTACTTTATAAATGTTCTGGACGGCGATCTCGCTGTTGAAGCCGTTATCTAAGTTGACTGCCAGTGGGCGCAGGCCATACTGAACGGCCAGGTGCAGCAGATACGAACTATCGACGCCACCACTAACGCCAATCACACAATCGTAGCGTTTAGCGTTGCCGGTCTTTTTCATGGCCGAAACCAGTACGTTCCAATCAGACAGTCCCTGCGCTCCCCTTGGATAGGCCTCCATCATTATCTCCTGGAGTTTACAGAAGTTCGATACGCCGTTTTCGTCAAAGGAAATCCCCGGAATTGTTTCATCCCAAACGCCTTTCGTACAAATTCTCATGCCTGGCTAAACAGATTTATCAACTCGTCATTGTTCGGATAATTCACCAAAACGGCATTTCGCGGGCCATGATACACAAACAGCGAACCAGCAGCAACCGCCGACGCGTGGGCGTCGCTGACGGCGGTTTTTAAATCGGCCAGGCGACCGGCTCCGCCAGCCGCCACAACCGGAATGCTTACCGCAGCCGACAAAGCGCCGATAAGCGATAGGTTGTAACCCTGCATCACGCCATCGTGCTCAATCGAAGTAACTATCAGTTCACCGGCCCCGTTAGCTTCCATTTGTTGCACCCATTCGATAGGGTCAAGGCCCGTTGAGCGGCTTCCACCCACGGTGTACACCTGCTGTTTACCCCAGAAACTCCTCTTTACGTCAATGGCTACCACAATGGTAGAACTGCCGAATTCGTTGGACGCAGCCCGGATAAAGTCTGGATTTTCTACGGCAAAAGCGTTGATAACTACTTTTTCGGCACCTGCATTGATAAGCTCTTTAATCTGCCGGATGGTCTGAATGCCGCCACCTACGGCAAAGGGCATGTTAGCCTCGTCGCCCACCTGTCGTACAAATCCCAGATCAATGCAGCGATTTTCTTTAGTGGCCAGAATATCCAGCAGCACCAGTTCGTCAGCTTTCAGGTCGTTGAAAATCTTAACCGCGTTAATCGGATCGCCGATATAGGTATAGTTGCTGAACTTTACGGACTTAACCAGGCCTTTGTTTTTCAGCAGCAGCAGCGGTATAACGCGGGGCCTGAACATAGCTTACAGCGCGATAAAGTTAGCCAGCATCCGTTCGCCCCAGTCATGACTTTTTTCGGGGTGAAACTGCGTACCGTAGATGTTACCTTTCTGAACGACAGACGCAAAAGGGTAATCGTAGGTTGTCATGGCCAGTACGTCCTGCGGTTGCCGACACACCATGTGATAGGCATGAACGAAGTAGAATAATGCCTGCGCCGGTACGTCGGCAAACAGGCCCGATGGTTTTGTCAACGCGGTTGTGTTCCAGCCTATGTGCGGCACTTTATAAACTAATTTGTTGCTCACCTCGAATCGAATTACGTCAGCATCGAACCAGCCCAGCCCTTCCATATCGCCTTCTTCACCGAAACGGGCCATCAGTTGCATACCCAGGCAAATACCCAGAATGGGCGTCTGTTCGACCAGCACTTTATGATTCAATACGTCCCAAATCCCCAATTCCTTTAGTTTTTTGACCCCATTGGCAAAATGACCAACACCAGGTAAAACCAGTTTCCCGGCGTTGGCAATCAGGTCAGCATCCGACGTAATGCGTACATCTGCATTCAGGTAGTCAAACTTTTTCTGCACCGAACGCAGATTTCCCATGCCATAGTCAATGATGGTGATATCCGTTTGCGTACTCATTGGAGCTGACGATAAACGTCCCGTACCTGACTGGCGATTAAGCGATTATCGAACTGCCGAACGGCATCTCTCGAAGAAACAGGATTTGTATCCGTCAAAACCCGATGAATTTTGGTGGCTACGTCGGCAGAGTCGTAGGCCGTAACGTAGCAACCACGGATGGGGTCTATCATTGATTTGACATCCCCGACGTCGGTCGACACCACCGGGCAATTGCAGGCGAGGGCTTCTTTCACGAACTGCGGAGAACCTTCTGAATAAGAAGTCATCAGCGCCACATCGACGGCCGTGAGCAACAGAGCGACTTCCTCCCGCGTGTAGTTTTTCAGTTCGAGCAGTTCTACCGTTTCGTCCTGAAGCCGGTCTATGGCGGCTTTGGCTAACGGGTAGTTTTTCACGGTTGTGTTGAAATTAGACGAAAACAGTACGTATCGTTTATGCACCGAAAGTCCTGCCTGTTCGCGGCTTTGTTGCTTGGGCCGGGGCATAAACAAGTCAAAATCAACGCCACACGGAATAACGGCCCGCTTCTTTTTATCGGTGTACATCGCCTTATCGGCGAGTTGGTGGCTGATGTAGATGGTTCGCCAACTTAATATTTCTGCCAACAGCGATATCACCCTGAGAGACGGTACGTTAATGTCGGAGCCATGAAAGGTGGTAATTACCGGAACCCGTCGCTGCAAATTAGCCAACAATGCCGACGTAGACACGTGTGCATGAATGCAGGTATACGACTGACTTTTTAGCTGCTTACCTAACTGACTCAGGCAGGATAAATACCCGTATATGCCTTTCCCCCTGATAAAAAAGTAATCGAAGGCAAGGGTTGAGTCAAGTTGTTTCAGGGCTTCTACCTGATCGTAAATGAAGGCCTGATGCTTTTTAACGTCAAAATCAGGGGCGTTCCCACTGCAAACAATCAGAATACGCATATCCGCTTTATGCCCGCCCAGCCAACTTAAACCAGTTCCAGCCAATGATAATGAGCGAGATAAATACCAGATAAGGAAGGTAATATTTTTTGTTTTTCTGATTCATCTGCGAAATCCCGTAAGCCGCAAATATGAGCAAAAAAGGAACCAATGGCAGGTGAAACCGCTCCGACAGCGCAAACCCACTGGACGCCAGTACGAAAATATAGGAGGCCGTAAACGAAAGCAGCAAAACATGTTCGCGTAGTTTTTTTTGCCTGAACAGGGCAATCAGGGCAACGAACACGAAGAACGCATAGACGTTGCGGATAAAGTAAGCGCCACTCATCATCATAGCGTTTTGCTGATCGTCAATATTTACCAGCGTAGGAAAGGGAGCCATGAGCATTACCGGCAAAAACACACTGCGCGAGCCATAGGTTGCCAACTTATTTGCTTCGCCTGTTTTGCGGTGAATGGCAAAGTTTTTCATCTGTCTGGCAATGTTGTATTCACTCTTTTCCATGTACTCATTCATGTTATCGGCCAGCGGGGTTGTCGCGATAAAGAGAACACCAGCGATCATCAGAACGCTGAGACTAAGCCGTTTACTCGTTGCCGAAACCCGTTGGGACGTAAAGACGGCGGCCATAGCTACCGAGGCAATCAGACATCCCGCCAGAACGGTTCGGAAAAAGAAAAGCGAAGCGGCCAGTATGCCAAGCCCGGCGATGTCGAACAGAGACATCCGGCGTGACCGAATAAATTTGTCAGTTAAGTAAACGAAACTGATCGCTAAGAAAACCATTTCGGTTTCTTTCAGATGCAGCCCACAGTAATAAATCAGGTTTGGCAGCAGCATCGCCATGATACCCGCTATTCGCCCGGTCGCTTCGCCGAAGTTATTCCGGGCAATTTTATATGTGAACAGGCAGATGTAACTTCCCAGCAAGGCCTTAATCAGGCGGGGAATCAGGATGTTCTCGCCTACGACGTAGTACACCATAGCCAGGTAAAACGGATAGCCCATGTCGGAATAATTCAGACCGATATACGCCTGGTATTGCGCCCACTTATTGTCTTTCAGCAAGCCTATCAGCCAGATCGCTTCTCCATGGTATCCTTTCGAGTCGCCCGCTGCAAACTCAAACGGCTCGCCCGACATATCGATATAGAACAGGAAACTGAATAACACCCAGGCCACCCGAATCCAGAACGCGGTTCGGAACAGCTTTTTCTCATAAATTTTATCGGACAGGCTGCGCCACTTTTGGGTTAGTTTGTTCAGAAAATAAAAGAAGCAGACCACTTCCAGCAGCCCGAACACAATCCACAATGCAGGGAGGGCTTTGTTGAAAAAAAGAGCAGAACAGAGTACTAATACAGCCAGAAAAGCGGCCATACTTTTTTGGGTGAAGAACTTAGGGATGTATGACAGCGGTAACACAATCATTCGCTCAGTAATCATTTGGCATACAATAAGGATCTTTTCAACTGAATAAGTTTTTGGGTTAAGGTCGGGCCGATAATTTTACGAAAGATGAATTTTTTGATCTTACTACCCATCGGTTGCCACGACCCGTCAAAGTGGTGGATGCAGTAGGTGTTGGCCGTAATCGTAATTAGTCCGGACCTGGCTTTAGGACAAAAATAATCTTTCGGAAAAATGTGCATACAATTTTTGTAAATCTGGTAGCTATTCTTGAGCACAAAGCCATTGGCAGCCATAATACCCGAAATAATTTCCACGTTTGTGGTGGTATCATACGTACCATCCGGTCTGCGAAAATGCCTGCCCCCGTAATACTGCAATTGCTCGTTGGCCCATGCATTGTGTTTTTCGCTCGCCATAATTCCGGTTGGCAATTCGTGGTCGCTTTCAAAGCCTGAGAAAGCGGGCAAGTGCAGCAGGTCATCTAAGCTTTTGAGCACTTCAACGTCGGTATCCATGTAAATTCCCCCGAACTGATAGAGTGCATACAACCGAACGTAGTCCGTAACAAAGGCAAACTTTCGGGCTTCATACGCTTCCTTTACATACGGTACGCTGTTTACGTCAAATGTATCCTCACTCCAGAGCTGTAGTTTGTAGACGGGCAAAAACTCCTGCCATGAGTTAAGGCATTTCTCCGCCATAGCGGGCATTTTACCCCGGCCAAACCAACAGTAATGAATGATTTTAGGGATCATAGTACGGGTTGGCGGTTCGCGCTCCCCAATGCTGTTTTTTCCAAAAAATCGACAATTCGCCCGGCAGCACGACCATCGCCGTAGGGATTGGTGGCACACGCCATCCTTGTATATTCCTGTTCGTTATCGAGCAATTCGGAAACGTTGGCAACAATGCGCCGGGCGTTAGCACCCACCAGCCGTACCGTTCCAGCCATCAACGCTTCCGGGCGTTCGGTGGTGTCGCGCATGACCAGCACCGGCTTTCCCAGGCCGGGCGCTTCTTCCTGAATGCCGCCACTATCGGTCAGGAGCAAATAGGATGCTTTCATCAGATACACGAAGGGAAGGTAGCCCAACGGCGGAATCAGAAAAATGTTAGCGTTGGATGATTCGTTGAGGATTGCTCTGACCGGAACCTGCACGTTCGGGTTCAAATGAACCGGATACACAAAATCGACGGCCGGGTACTGTTGCGCCAGGGTTTTCAGTGCCCGGCAAATCTCCACGAAACCATCGCCGAAGTTTTCCCGCCGATGGCCCGTAATCAAGATCAGTTTTCGGCCCTGTACGAGCCGGTCGGGGTCGTAGCCAGCCTGCCGGATCTGGCCCATAAACTCCTGTTGCATAGCCGTACTGGTGTCGATTGCCGCTACCGCCGACTGTAGTGCATCGATTACGGTATTACCCGTGACATATATGCTTTTTTCATCGATATTTTCGGCCAGAAGATTGTTTCGCGCCTGGCAGGTTGGCGCGAAGTGAAACGTGGCCAATCGGGAGGTTAACTGCCGGTTCATTTCTTCTGGCCATGGACTATGTCGGTTGAAGGTCCGCAGTCCGGCTTCTACGTGACCAATGGCTATCTTTTGGTAGAAGGCGGCCAGCGAAACTGACAATGCGGTTACGGTATCGCCGTGAACAAGCACTAAATCGGGAGTAGCCTGCTGTAAAATTGCCCGCATCCCCACTAAAATTTTGGCTGTCACATCATACAAATCCTGTTGTTGCTGCATGATATCGAGGTCATAGTCAGGTTTAATGTCGAATAGCTCCAGCACCTGATGCAGCATTTCGCGGTGCTGACCCGTAATGCATACCGCCACCTCAAACGTATCGGTGTGGGTTTGAAATGCTTTGATCAATGGAGCCATTTTAATGGCTTCGGGGCGCGTACCGAACACAATGAGTATCTTTTTTTTCAACATCAGGTTAGTTGGTGTGTGCGTCGAGAAAGATACTCTCGGATCACCGCCTGTTTAATCACCGAGCCTAACCGTTTTGTCCGGAACCAAGCAGAGACAAACCCACGCGGCCATTGGTAAATAAAACGATATAAAGGTGGCTGAACGGCAAAATTGACCCGGCTCAAAACCACCTGCACGTCTTCGGGGTACCAGCCGTTTAGATAATAATCGGTCAGTGAGCGTACACGCAGCCCATCCAGCAGTTGTTTTAACCCAGGGTTGCTACGTTCGTGTTCGGCCAGATAGTCCAGATTGAAAATGACATGTTCTGATTTGCGCCAGAACCTGATTTCTCCCAGAGCGCGGTTGGCCGTTTCCGCATCCTGATTCGAGTAGGCCAGCAACTTGTTTACGTAACCAACTTTGTGTTTTAAAGCAATCCGAATCCACAAATCGAGGTCTTCGCCGAATTTAAGGGCTACTCTGAAACCGTTCTCTTCGATAAAAACTGATTTTTTTACGACCACAAATGAACAATTGATCGGCACCCAGAACGTTCGGGCGTATACCCCAAAATAGTCGATATAGCCCGCGCTGAAGTCATGCGTTACGCCGATCTGAGCGGGTGTGTATCCGTGATTTTTTACGACGTAGTAGCTGGAGCCGTACAACCCCGCTTCCGGAAATTGGCCGATCAGCGTCTGCATATCTTCCAGAAAGTGCTCATCCCACCAGTCGTCGGCATCTAAGAACGCTACGTAGTCGAATCGAGCCTGCTGTACGCCCGTGTTACGGGCCGCCGATACGCCCGCATTCGCCTGATGAATGATTCTCAGCCTGTTATCGGTAAACTCCCCTATTTTATCAATGCTGATATCCGTTGAGCCGTCGTTCACGATGAGTACTTCAACGTCACGTACGGTTTGCGCGAGTACCGACTGGACGGCTTTTGTAACGTAAGGTGCTTTATTATACAGCGGAATAACAACCGAGAACATGCTGATTTACTGAAGGCAAAGTTTTGCTAAAATGGCTTTCACATGCGTCTCTTTTTCCGAAGGATAAAAAATGTAATCGTTGAGTTGCAAACTTTCCTTCCGCCATTGTTCAATGTGAACTGTATCAATTTCGTTGAACGAAACGATTCGATCAGTCGCTTCATTCTGAACGAGCTGGATAATAGCGTAGCCGTGCAGACGTAACAATTCACCAACCTGGTCGGCCCGTTGCTGCGTGAACGCCAGCACATCGTTGCTAAAGCTGTCTAACACTTCGCAGAGAATATAGGGCCGGTCGCGGCTAATCAGGTTTTGCATACCCATCAATGACTCTAATTCGCCACCTTCTACATCAATTTTTACGCAGGTTGCCTTTTGATTAAATGCCAAGCTATCATAATCAAGCGAAAACACTGATTCGCGTTGTTTAAAGAATTGAGGTCTTAATTCAGCTACCATAGAGCCGGTTGGATCAGCCTCGCCGTTGGTTTCCAGAAACGCTTCTTTTATCGTATTAGAGAGCGCGAAATTATAGATGCGACAGTCCGTGAAACCATTTGCACTAATCAGGTTTTTCAGGTAATAACAGCACGAAACGCTCGGCTCAAAACCTACATAACGGATGTTGCGATTGGCCGTTTTAACCGCTATGAGCGTTTGGCCGATGTTAGCCCCTACATCGATAAACCCGTATCCGTCAGCAATATAGAATTCATTAATGAGTGAGTAGAGCCAATTTGGTTTTAGAAACAGATTGGGGTAGCCTAAGCCATTTATCAAGGGAATGTTGATTTTACGCCCGCCAAAAACAATGCGTTTCGCCACATTTAAATACCGTAGCATTCGCAGCTTTCGGAGTACCCTGAAATCTAAATTTTCTAAAATCATACTAACTGGTCTAATTTGCTCATAAATGAATGCGAAAATCCACTGCGTTCATGCCCATAAGTACGGGCTTTGTCAACAATTTTATCGACTCAACCGGAGAGCCATACATACAATAATATTGGTAAGCATTTTTTTCGAGATGTGTTCTATAATCCGGATTATTGATAATAAAATCTATCGCTTCCATAATCTCGTTTTCCGCACCTGACACAATATGAATGTGTCTGCCATGTTCAAGAGTTGCTGGTAGCTCGTTTAGAATAGGGGTCGAAATAATGGCTTTGCCTAATGCTAAGTATTCGCCCAATTTCCAACCGTGGCACAATGCCCAGGCAGGCGTATTGAACACTATAGCAGATGCTTTTATCTTATCTAAATAGGTGCTTTTGGGTATCCAGGCAGCGTCAATTACCAGGCGTTGAAACTTGGGATTTGTATTTCTATTTTGGCTATAAACAAATCCCCCTTCAAAATTGATGTTCGGCAGCGATTGACAGGCGTTCATAAAATTTGCCCGATACTGATTCACCGTAGCATCGTTGTTTATCCATTCGTTACTATTCCAGAGCGTATTGAGCGAATAAATATAATTCTCCTCTGTTTTGCCCGGCTCATAGGCACGTAAGGGCAGTTGTTTGCTTTGTTTATAATATTTGGAAAGGAATTTCTTCGGGCTGATCGCTGGCTTTCCAGCCTTAATCAAGTTAAACAGTCCGTAAAATATGCTGGCCGGAAGACTCCATAGGTTGATTCCAAACCCCGGCGATAAGCTGACGACCTTTTGACGATAGAGGATTGGTGTTTGTGTTGTGTTGAAGTTGATTTTACCGTAAAAATTGCACCATTCGTAGTCCTGTTCATCAACGGAAGGGTCGTCGCCCCAGTCGACTACGTAGTTATGAGTTAACCCGTTAGCGATCAATACAAATTTCAAGGTTCTGTTCGGCAGCAAGCCCATAAAATACCGGCCTGCGAACGAGACATTCGCTTTTCCGAACAGGTCATACAGCCCTTTAATGTAAAAGGCCGTGTAATCGACATCGGTCTGAGGATCAACGTAGACTATCACGTTACGGACCGGCTTAAACAACGTTCAACTGTCCAATCACGCAAACGTCTTCGTTAGGGCGATTGTGGGTGAAAGGAATGTTTGCCAGATCATCGTCCAAAGTCAATTCACGAATGTTCCTGAATTTTCCGGAACGTTCGAGCTGATAAATCAGTCCTTCTGCATCGTAGCACCATTCGTGTTTCTCAAACGGCAGGCTATGCGAGAAAATAGAAAAGTAAAAACTATTGGGGCTATCCTTCGGAATCCGGTTGAGTGCCCAATCATAATTATCCCGAATTTGACCCGACAGGTAGAACTCGACATACTTTCTCAGATCAGGCGTGGATAGCAGGATATAGCCGTCTTTGTTCAGAAGTCTGGCGCAGTTTTCCAGAACAATTTTGCCTGATTCAGGCGTGAAATGCTCAAATACGTGCTGCATTCGGATCAGGTCGAATTTGCCAAGCCGCTCTAACGCTGACTCCGACGCGTTAACCATATCCATTCGAAAGTATCTCCCTTTCTGACTGACCAGCGTCTCGGGAAACAGATCAACGTAGGTAAAATTATCATCGAACGTACCACCGCAGCCGATTTCCAGCCATCTTGTTTTTTTTTCTGTCAATAGTTTTTTGCGCAATCCACCGTTTTCGCGCGCTTTCAGAAAACTGCCTTTATCTGTTAAAAGCGGATGTACGTCTGCCAGGTCTGCGACTTTATACGATTGAATGGTCTTCTTCGTGAAGACGATAAATCCCCATCTATCCAACAAATTGATGACTCCTTTTTTTATGCTCATTGGGGTGAAAAGAGTTTATCGACCCTGAAAAGAATCCGATACAGACTCAGGATTAAAAACCAGGTTAACTTATTACGTTTCAGGCGTTTGAGGATAACGCTGTCCTGCGCAAATTCCTGGTAGTCGGCCAGAATGGTTTGCGGTAATGTTTGCGCTAATACGGCTGCCCGCTCGCGTTTATCCAATTCGTTTTGGGTGCTGCTGATGCCCTGCACATCGAACCAGACCACATCAATGTCCCGATACGCTACTGGTTCGTTGTTCAAGCCAACAGTAATCAGGTAGAATTTCCAGTCGGAAACGATTTTCAGTGACTCATCATACAATCCGTACTTCTCAAACAACGACCGTTTGATATAGGCTGGCGAATGAAAAATGGTAGACCGGTATAGATCCAGCAGCGTAATCTGTTGTCCGGCATAACTTTTTTGAACGACCCGTTTGCCATCAATTTCCCGAATCTTGTTGCCATACAGAATGCTGCACTCGTCGGGCAGTTCTGCCAGCATTCGTTCGGTTACGTCAGGTGCCAGCAGATAATCGCCGGAATTGAGAAACTGACAGTATTCACCTTTCGCCTGAACGATGCCTTTATTCATGGCGTGATAGATGCCCCGGTCGGGTTCACTTAGCCAATACGTTATTTGACGCTGGTGTTGCCGAATCACATCCGCGCTTCCATCCGTTGAGCCACCATCAATCACGATGTACTCAAATTCGGGGGAAGTCTGACTGACTACGCTTTGGATGGTTTTTTTCAGCCCCTCAACATTGTTGTAATTAATCGTTATGATGGATAATCTCGGCATGAAATTGGGAGCCATAAACTGCCGTATCTTCTTCAGTAATACTTTTGGAGGACACGGGCAATGTATTGGTCTGGTTGCCAATATGTTGGCTCTACGTTGAGTAATTGATGAATTTGCGTATCAACGATGAAGGGAATTCCTTTTTCCAACCGCTTAAAAATTGCCTGTCGTCCGGTATAAACTTCGATTGTCCGAACAATCTGCAACGGACTTACCGAGTGAGGGTTAGCCACGGTAAGAATCTGATTTCGGTAGGAGGAGCATGTTATAGCCTGCTCAATGGCCAAATATAAATCGTCAAGATCAATAAGATTACGCGTAGCATATTGCCACACAACGAACGGTTTGTTCTGATGAATATGCTCCCAGAAGTAATTGAGAAGTGTATGCTTGTTCCCCAGTCCGCCTACCACGTTTGATGCCCGAACAATCAGGTAGTTTGGTGCCTGGGTGCTTATCAGATGCTCGATTGTCAACTTATGCTTTATATAGGCTGCTCCCTGTTCTATCGGATCATTTACGCTGGTCGTACTAAAATAGACAAACAACCGCCCGGCCAACTGCGCCAGTGTGGTTTCGATCAACTGCCGTTCCCGTACGAATGGTTCGGGACGGGCTTCTTTCGAGTTCGACACGCCCGAAGCGAAAATCACAACATCATCCTGATTCCAGTACTTGATAAACCGTCGGGCAATCATGCCATTGCCAATAATAGAGGCCGGAGCCAGGATTTGACTAACGGTCTCGCTCACAACTCGACTATGGCGGAAATTTTTTCCAGATAGCTTTTAGTGCCCCCGTACAAGTTTAAGGCAAACTCTCGGCTATGCTTACGTAGCAGTTGCAATTCATTCGCCGGTAAGTTCAGCAGATAGTCGATACCAAACGCTAAGTCCTGGTGGTCGTTGCTTCTGGCCCGGTAACCCGTTTTACCCGTATGAACCAGATCGCCACCAATGCCCGTGTCGAAGGAGACAACTGGTGTGCCACACATCATGGCCTGATTAATCATTGTAGGACCGGAGTCTTCGAGGGTAGGGCAAACAAAAATATCGGCGGCCTGATAAGCAATAATTAACTGTTCCTCGGTCAGATTTCCTACTAATTTAAATTGGTCTGGTTGCCATGAAGCCGGTGCCGAACCAGCGACCAGAAACGTTACGTGTTTAGCCGTCAGATACTCCAGGGCCTTGATTAACAGGTGCATTCCTTTCCGCTTTTCATGTAGCGAAGTGGCCCCAAAAAAAACGACCCTTTGGTTCTCCGGAACATCAAAATACGTTTTGGCCGCCGTTTGATCACCGGGGCGATATTTCGTTTCATCAACGAAATAGCCCGGTAGTTTTACGATTGCTTTGTTTTTAAACAACGTCGACTCTTTAGCCCTTGTTAGATCATTGTCCGAAAAAACCAGCAGGGTAGCGTCGTTGGGGAGGTGTTTCTTTTTAAGGGCTAAATTTTTTCGCGGAATATAATCGAGACTTGGTTTTACAACTGCCGGACAACCGCTACAATCTGTACAATAGCCTTTGCAATTCCAGGGATAATGGCAACCGCCCGTCATAGGGGCATTATCCAGCATTAGTATGAATAGTTTAGCGCCTGATTGCTGTTCTAATGCGTGCAGCGTTTCGGCATTGATGAAATCGCTCACCCAGTGAATAATTATTACGTCCGGTTTGACCGGAAGCAATGCCAGTATTTTTTTGGCTGATACCGTCGAAAATCGGTCATATAAATTATAAAAGTAATAGTCGTATGCCGTATCTGCTTCGGTATAGTTTTGCTTCGCCAGTTTTCGCTGAAGTTTGGCTATTGGCTTATCCAGACCGTTTGGGTAGGGTATTAAATGCGGATAATCGGTCTTTACGTCTTTGACGACTAAGTACGTTTCACAATCCGTTTTTCTCAGCAAGTCGTTAAAATGGAGCGTAAACTTACCCGCTCCGCCGTAGTCGATAGCCGAAAGATTTAATACGACTTTACCCATTGATTATACAGATGATGACGTTGCGATTTTAATCAGCTTCAGTACGATTTTCTTCAGAACAGTTCGCCTTTGCTGACTGATAAATCGTTCAAATACATACCAGTCAAAGAGCCGGTTTATATGTTGGGTAGGCGCTTGCAATGGAAACTTAATACTGTGTAAGGGGAGGTTTGCCAGTAGATCATTTTCGTAAAACGAGTGGGTGGCATCGGCGTTGAACCCTATATTTTTGATTAGATTAACGGACGGCACTACCGTTTTCCCGCCGTTCACCCACCGTGCAAATAGCCATTGAAAATCCCAGACATCGTCGGGTTTAGTAGCCTGGTATCTGGCAAATTCAGTTTTATAATGATTGAAATAGCGTGAGTTCAATAAAGTGCTCCTTACATTATCTTTGCCTGCCGACGTATTCCATTTCTGCATGTCATAATCAAACGTTCGCCAGGCTCTTCGCCACGAAGCCCATCCTAAACTGTGTGCCAGGTAGCTGAAGAAGTACCCATTCTTTCCAGTTCCCCACTTTTTCAGCGCATTTGTGCCGGTAATCATATACACCTGCTCATCGTGCCGGTATCTCTCTAATAATTCATGGCAATAGGAAAAAAAACTGGGGTCGGGCAGGCAGTCGTCTTCCAGAACGATTCCCTCCTCTACCTGCTCAAAAAACCAGTTAATTGCTTCGGCGGGTCCACGCCCGCACCCTCTGTTTTGATCCCGAAACAGCGTTCGCAATTCGCACGGCCAATCAATCATTTGCCCGATAACCAAACGAGTGGCTCTACAGCGCTCGATATCGGCAGGTCGGTCGGAGCGCGGGCCATCGGCCGCAATGAATAAGTGTCGGGGTTTTATGCGCCTGATTACGTCAAAGGTTTGTTGCGTAGTGTCGGGCCGATTGAAAATGATGAATAAAACGGGGGTTTCGAACATTGAGCCTTAACGGGCGTTGTTTAGCGGCTTTGATTACACTGCTTAACTAAGGCGTTGAGGTAGGATAGTTTGCTGCCGTATGTTTCATACACCCTCCTGATGTTTACCTCATCTTGCCGGTGATGCAAATCTTTATTCCAGATTTGCATACCACCGGTACCCAGTTTTCCCAACTTGAACCTGGCCGAATAATGACCTACATGCAGTCCGTTAATCCAGGCCCGCATACAAACTTCGGCATCGTCCCACTGGAAAGGGGCAAAGGTTATGTCAATGCTCTTCAGAACTGTCTGAAACTGGGTTCGCCGGAACCACATCGGAGCTCTATTCGCATACTGAACATAGGTCAGCCCAACCGATGAAAGGCCATCGGCTATCATATGGAGTTTAAACGAATTCATTCGGTAGGCTACCTTATGTTCCATGACGAACTCCCCCCGTAAGCCCGTATTATCGACATCAAATGGCAAGAGGTTTGCCCCATCACGACCACCCAATATGGTTAGTAGCGGATCCTGTTCAAAGTAGTGTATCGCTTCCCCGACCCAGGTCAGATCGTCAAAATCATCGTCGTCCTGAAGCAGAGCAACATAGTTTCCGTTAGCCAGATTCAACGCCCGGTCATACGTAATAACTTCGTACAGGTCGTTGCAGCGTAGTACGAACTCATTGGCTCGGTTAAGGTGCTTGCCTAACCGGTTTAAGTGCTCGAGGACCGAGCCGTCGTCAATAACAATGATCTCGCTATCGGGTTGCTGACGGAGTTTCTCAACAAGTTGAATTACATTTTCAGACCGGTTGTGGGATTGTATGACGAAACTCACGTTCGGGTGGTGCCGGTAGTTTTTCCGCTTCCAGCCATCGTAGGTCTTCTGAACAACTTTTTTGTTCAGAAACACGCGTCTGAGTTTTTTTAGTACCCGGTCAATCATTCTTAAATAGCTGATTTCAAGCATATTAACTCCCCTGTCAACCAGCGATTTTCTTTAAATTTTTTGATATTTTATACCCTAATTCTACCAACTTATATAAGTAAGGCTGTCTTTGCACCCACCGTAGCACCGTAAGTTCGTTGGTTTCTTCCTGCAGCCAATGCTGGTAGTCGTTGAGTATGGTCGGGGGAAAATAACCGGCCAGAATTTCGGTAGCCTCCCGGTGAATATCGGGGTTGTTGACTACGTCGCTCGATAAACCGGCCGTGTTGTAATCGGCCACAATCCGGTTTAGCCGCTCGACCGAGCATTGCCCTATGATGATTGTGCGAAGCCAGAAATCGTAGTCAGCGTGTAGCTTGTAGTGCTCCTCGTACAGACCGAACCGCGTAAACAAGTCGCGTTTAATGAACGTTGCCTGGTGCGGTATGGTGTTTCTGATAAATGACTTCAATGTCAGTTTAGCACTCGGCCTTGCTACGTGCACCACGGCTCCGTTCTCCGAAATATTACAATCTCCTACCAATAGATCAGCGGTGTGGTCAATGGCAAAAATGGATGCCAGCACCTGCTCATCAACCAGCCAGTCGCCCGAATTCAAAAACAGGCAGTACTCGCCCGTGGCCTGCCGAATGCCCTTGTTCATGGCGTGATAAATACCCCGGTCCGGCTCAGAAACCCAATAGCGAAGTCGATGCACATACTGGTCAATGATGAAGGGGCTGCGGTCTAACGAACCGCCGTCAATAATAAGGTATTCATAGCCCGTGTAGGTTTGATGAAGGACGCTGTCAATTGTTTTTTGAAGACCGGCTGCGTTATTTAGGTTGACGGTTATTATAGATATCAGTTGACCCATACTCAATCTTTCCCCCGCAAACCGGCTCCATCCCGTTTATAAAAGTAATACCTGTAAACTGGTATGTACATCGACTTGAGTTTTTCGGGCAGGGAATCATCGTTGCGGGAGCGCATGTAGGCGAAAGTGGCCGCCAGTAAACCCGTTGGCGTCTCCTGTTTATAATGCTGCAAAAACCGGATAAGCGGCCTTATCGAAGGATTATCATCAAAATTTTTCAGAATGAGGTAAATGTTATCGAACTGCCATTTGAAATTTTTCATTGGTCTTCGGCGCGATAATGATCGAAATACCGACGCGGTCAGGGCCAGCGGCTTTTTATACACAACAGTGGGGGGCACATACTGCGGGTCAGTCACATTAGACGAGTGCTTTCGCCAGTAAGTAAGGGGTTGCTGCGTTTTTTTGATTGTACCCGAAGCTGCTGCCACCAAATTGAGCAGCCAGTCATATATGAAATCGATTTGATCAAAGTTTTTGATATTATCCAGAATAGCCCGCTTGAATACCATCGAATGGCCTGGTGCTACGCCCATCCAAACCACATCATCAAGAGAAAAATGCGTGAAGTCGGTGGTGTACTGAACCACTAATTTTTCGTCCGTAATGTACGAATCCGTATACACCAGCATGTGGTTACCCGATGCGAACTCGTTCATACAGGTCTCGATCTTTTCGGGCTTCCACACATCGTCCTGATCCGAAACAGCAATGTATTCGCCTGTGGCCCTGTTAAAGGCCGACAAAAAGTTCTGATTCAGGCCGCAGTTGGCAGGGTTTCTGAAAAGTTTGATATACGTGTGCTTCGCTGCATATTCCGATAGAATGGCCCAGGTGGTATCGGTAGAGTTATCATCCTGAACCACGATCTCATGAATCGGAAACGTTTGCGCCAACAGGGAGTCGAGTTGCTCCCGGATGTGCTTTTCACCGTTATAGGTACACATGACGACCGATACGTGTTGCGCTTGATACTGCATTTTGCGCTTATCTTCAGCGGTCTGCATTTGCCTGACGGTTTCTCCGTGCCCTAACCAGACCGGGTCGGAAGTACGGCGGCTGAAGGTTTTCATCGTGTACGTAAATCATGTACCCGTCCGAGAATTCTGTTTGATAACCCAGCTCTTGCAGCAGGTTATTTAAGTAAGTCGCGTCGTTGTGTTCATGATAGGTGCAACAGGCAATTCGGATGTCGGCAGATTGGGTAAGCGAGGCTTTGTTGCCAGCCAAAACTACTTTCTCACTCCCTTCGATGTCCAGCTTAAGAAACAGACTTTCAAACGACTCATTTTTCAGGCAGGTGTCGAGCCTGATCTGACTGGCCGAATCTACATCGGAAACGAACTTGTTAACAATAACAACCTTGTCTTTGTAAGGCGCAAATGTAGCCTGCAACGGGGCCGACCAAACAGGGTCGCATTCAAAAACGTATACTTTTCTGACAGCATCGACAACTTCCAATCCAAACAATCCTTCAGCAGCCCCAATGTCGAGCACGGTGTCTGTTTCTTTGACGCAGAACGTTTCTGTCTGGTACTGATGAGGGGCTTTTTCTGAATAACCTCCTCCAAGAATATTCTGCTCTTCCACTAAACTGATATAGGCTTCCCGCGCAGCGTTTATACCCCAGCTTGCCGGAAAATACAGCTTTTTTTGGCCCCGATGCAGCACATAAGGCATCCCGGTAGCTGCATCAACTTCGCAGATAATCGCTTCGAGCGGGCGACGCTGCCGGTAAGGAAACAAGGCAATGCTGCCAATTTCTCTCATATACGCCAGTTCCGGTCCATAATTGGCGTCGGGATTTCTCGAAAAAAAATCAATGACTTTAAAATAAAGCAGTTCATGCCTGAACAAACGTAGCTTGTGATGCAGCAACAGCAATTCGTTCTGACTATCTCTGATCTCCTGTTTGTAGTTGACCCGGAACGCACTCAGCAAATTTTTAAATCCGGTCCTTACGTTAACGGCACTCAGTTTAGCCATGTATTTATTCATCGAAGCAATGGGATTAATAATTGGCTGTGCAGGCTATCGAAAAAAATAGCCCTCTACCTGTATCAGTTCGCCGGTTTTATCGTTGCAGTAGCCACCTTCTATTAGTTTCAGCGTAAATCCCTGCTGACGCAGCAGCACAATCATTTCCTGGATCAGTGTTTCACCTTCGTAAAGAGGCTGGAGCGACAGTTCCATCTGAAACCCCCTGATTTTATCCAGCGCCAGCCGACTACCCTCGAATACCTGTCGCTCGAAGCCCTGCGTGTCGATCTTTACAAACAGGTTTTTGCCGGGTTGGTAAAATTGATCGATCAGTGAATCTAATCGTTGCACGCAAATAGGCTCCTGCCGGGTGTACACTGCGTCAGGCGCACTTTCTATATGCAGTGGTAGTATGTCCAGAATCGAACTGCTGTACGAGTTGGTCGAAATGTTGATAACGGCGGTTCCGTCGTAGTGACCAACGCCGGTATGAACGGTCTGCCAGCGAGGATCTGTTGCTGCCAGCGCCCGAAGTTGTTGATAGGCCTCATCCATCGGCTCGAACGAAACGATATCGCCCCCGTAGCCTAATGCCCTGATTCGTTGAGCGTATTGGCCAATATTTGCCCCTACATCGAAGACCAGATCTATACTGTTCGTGTGCATCAGGTCGAGCCATCGCCGAACAAGGGGATCGGTGGGCAGGTGCTGAATGTCGTACCCAAACCGTTGGGCAAGATTTTTAATAAAGGCTTTCATGAGGCTCAATGCATCGATAAAGTACGTAGCATGAATCGTTTTAACCGACGAGCCAATATACCGGCGCGGATAACGCCCGTGCGTTCGAGGAAACGATAGACCCGATATTCGCGGCTTTGCAACCACTGCTGACTTTGTTTTTCAAGGCAGTCAAGCTGTTCATAATCAGGCAGAAACAATGAGTATCGTTGCTGAAGAATAGCAAGCTGCTCCCGACGGGGCAACGAAGCCGTTTTTGGGTCGCAGCTTATACCATCCATGTTGAAATAGGCTATTGGTTCGGGGTGATGCTGATACGTACAACCGTGCTTAAGCAGTGCTTCCAGAAAGAATAACCAATCCGATGCAATTTTTAAGTGCTCATTATACAGGCCAATTTTATCGAACAACGTTCGCCGGATAAAAGTAGCCTGATGGGGAAGAGTACCCAGAAACAAGGTTTTAGCCGTAATCCGGTCGGGCGAAGGAATGTGCCATTTGATTGCGCTGGCCGGTGTATCGAAAAAATAAACGTCGCCTGCTATAATGTCGGCCTGTGGGTTTCCGGCAAATACGTTTTCGATCACGGTGGACGTCGCCAGCCAGTCGCCCGAATTCAAAAACAGGCAGTACTCGCCCGTGGCCTGCCGAATGCCTTTATTCATGGCGTGATAGATGCCCCGGTCAGGTTCACTTAGCCAATGCGTACGTTTATCGGTGTATGATTCCAGTAAATCAACACTGCCGTCGGCAGAGCCGCCATCCACGATAATAAACTCGTAATCGGTGAACGATTGAGCAAATACGCTCTGAGTGGTTCGCAATAAGCCCTCAACGTTATTCAGGTTGATTGTAATGACCGACAGGCGGCTCATAGTCTGCCGGTTACGTTTGGTAGAAATGTATGATATTCACCGGCAAAATAGTTTACCAGTAGCACCCGTCTTCAATCAGCGTAAATTTTTCGGGCCTTTCACTGTCGGAGGGTCTGGTCCAGTATTCGTTCATCAACTCCCGGCTGCCGGCATACTTCTCCCATCGTTTGCCCTTTATGCCGAAAAGCATTTGGGTGGCCCCGCCCAGATGAATGCCAATTTTCTGACGTCGTTTGGCATGAGCCGCTAAATGAAAACCGTAGGCACCGCATCCGATCAGGGCGATGTCGTAGTCTCGACGGTCCATTTGCGCTTTCATGTGGTCGAGCGATTGAAACCAGTCGGTAAACTGCGTCTTCGATTGTCCGGCACTTTGAACAGCTTTTAACGTATCTAATTGAAAATCAGGCAAAACGCGATTGTCGTCAAATAAACGGTGGCGAAGCGAATACTGCTTTCGAATGGTATCTTCGAACGGGTGAACCACCAAAACCTTTTTTCCGATCAACACTTCGCTCCAGGGATTTTGATGATAATATGGCTCAAGGTCAGGGAGTTGAACTTTGGTAACGTGCCGAAGTTCGGGGGCAAGCAACCGCTCGCGGTAAAGCCATGAACCCAGAATGTCTAACTCATGTATATCGGTTAACACTAAATGAGCATATCGTCGGGCGTTGTCCAGCGAATGCGGAAAGAACCCCGCTACGTTCACCATGTCCTGGATCACACTATTTCCCCAACCAAATGTGCGGATTTTGTTTTGAATATAATAGCCTCTTTTGCGAAGCCACCACGTTTCATCGTCCGTGAGCAAATACGTGGTAGCGTAGGCTAATTCCGATGAACCAAACCGGGCAATCATTAACGGCTTACTTTCTGCAATTCGCTTTTTAATCAAATCACCCGCAGCCTGCCCACGAATCTGTGCATCATCAAAACCAGGTGATATGCCCTCATACAAGCTGTTCTGCGCCCCGAAATTTTTTAACGCAATTTTTAGCAGCGACAGAAACTTTCGTTCAATTAGGTGCATACTCAGGTGTTTACGGTTATTGCGTGCGAACGTATTGCATGGTCAGGCAGGCTGTTTATAACGGATGATTCGCTTAATCAGCCGTTTGAATTTCTTAAAACGGGTATCAACGTCCATAGCACCAAACAGAGTGTTCTGGATGAACTCATCAGCTTCGTAATTGCGCTGAACTTTGTCCGGGTGGCGCAGCGGAAACGCTATGTCATGAGTGGGCACGTTTGCAAAGTAGTTGTTCGGGTCTTTCGAGTGCGTTGCGTCCGGTCCGTATCCAATATTGGAAATCAGGTTTGCCGCCGGTATAACAGCAAGCTGATTTCGCTTCATGCAATGATAATGAAACTGAATGTCCCAAGTGTCGTCCGGTCTTTTTTCATACGCCCAATCGAACAGTTGTTTCCAGAATAACTGGTATTTCTTCTCCCGAAAAAGTGAGTTCAGGAATTTCTTCTGGTTCAGCGTCGGCCACGACGTGATGTGGTATTCATAAGCGTCCCAGCTCCGTTTCCAGGCAGCCCATCCGTTTGTACTCGGAAACAGCGAGAAGTAATAATCAGCGCCCAGCGACATGGGTTGTACTAATTGAAAGTTGTTGCCTGAAATGATCGAAATTTTCGGATTGTTTCGGTATCGTTCGAGTAGCTCACCACTAAACCGAAAAAACGTTTCATTGGGCAGGCAGTCATCTTCCAGAATAATCCCTTCGTTGACGTGCTCAAAAAACCAGGTTATGGCTTCGGAAGGGCCGCTCCCGCAGCCAACATTCTGGCTGAGAAACCGGGTTTTAACGTCGCATTCCCAATCTATATGCTGTAAAACCCATGCCCGGACATACTGACATTTTTCGGCTTCGCCTTCTTTGTTAATTCTGGGGCCGTCGGCAGCGATGAAAAGACGTTTGGGGCGCTGACTACGGATTACGTTAAAAACACGCTTCGTTTCTTCCCGTTTGTTGAAGATGATGAAAAGAACGTTTATATCCATAAAACCGTGCGTTACAAACTCAGCTCAACTTATTTAAACAGCCTCCAGAGGCATACCAAAGACACTTTTTATTTTCCGCTTAATCCTTGTTTTATAAAGCGAACGATAGAAATCCCTGAACTCATGGTTGCTGTATTGACTCGACTTAATAAAAAGAACCGATAAGTAGTATAGGTACTTCGCGGAGAGTGGCTGCCCCCTGAGTTCTTCGGTAATCATGAAATAAATCAATAGCGCGTAGTACTCAAAATTAGGCTGGTAGTGCTGCGGAAAATGCGACCTCAAAAGGCGGAAAAGCCGGAGCATTTTGCTATAATTAGCTATCGGCTCTTTGCTGGAAAAAAACGAATCGGTATGTATTCTGTACGTAGCACCATTAAAATTTAAATAAGCACATTTGCCAAATAAAGACAGATATGCCCACGCACCGAAATCATAAAGCGGCAGATTGCGAAACGCTTCGGGGAAAGGATGTTCGTTCAGGATGTTTTTGAAAACAACGGTTACCGTCAAAATATTAGCGGCAAATACCTCTTCCTGCACGAAATATTTGTCTGCCTTAAAATCATACGTTGATTCCCGGACGATGACTCCATCTTTTTGGTGCGTTTTATCATGATAACACAGAATAAAATCAGGATTAGCTTCTAAGAAATCAACCTGCTTTTGCAGCTTATAAGGGTCGGTCCAAAAATCGTCGCCCTCAAGCATGGCAATGTATCTTCCGGAACATGCTTTCGAGGTTCGCAGGAAATTATTGACCATACCAATATTTTCGTTACCAGCTAAAACCTTAATGTTAGCGTGGTTATTTTTATAGTCTCTGCATATTTTTCCTGTTTCGTCAGTACTAAAGTCCTCTCCTATTATTACTTCGATAGCAAAATTACAGATCTGCATTAAAACACTTTCTATGGCCTGACCAATATACTTCTCTTGATTATAGGTAATAATGCAGACACTAACAAATGGCGTTTGAGCTTCCATATTGTAATGAAATACTATCCTATTCGTTTTTGTTTACTGGCCCGAATCATCCCTTTACGAAAGAAAGGTGGCGATATAGCTTCATCTGTGTAGAAAAGCATATATCCTTCAGAGAATTCAGTATTGAAATTATAATTTTCAAAATAATTTTTCAGTATAGTCGCATCATCAACAGTATGGTATGTGCAGCAGGCAACACTTAAGTTTATATTTTTATTGAAAAAATCTTTATTGGTTCCAATCACTGTTGTCTCATATCCTTCTATATCCATTTTAATAAAAATAGCCTCACTTGCTTCAGCCATTAAACAAGTAGTGAGCGTAACTGTATCTTCTGAATCTATAGTTGAAATGCTTTTGTTTATAATCCGGACTTTATCTTTATATGGTGCAAATGTGGCTTTCAACGGATTAATCCACATTTTCTCCGGCTCAATGATTATAACTCTCCGGGCTTTATCGACTATATCCAGCGAAAAAAGGGCTTCAGCAGCACCAATATCAATTACGAGGTCTCCGTCTTTTACAAAAATGGTAGGTGATTGATATTGATGAGGAGATTTCGTTTGAAAATTCCCCCCTAACAGGTTTTCTACTTGAACATAATTTACATACGTGGATTTAGCGCGGTCTAAACTCCAATGTTCTGGAAAATACAGTCTTTTACTGGAACCATGGATTACATAAGGCATCTGCCTGTCTTGGTCAAATCCGCCATTTACTTCGTTTACTGTTTTCGTTTGTTCATATGGAAAAACCACCACTCGACCTAATTTCTTTATATAATCAACTTCCTCTTTGTATTCCAACATACTATTATTGTTAAAATAGTCTACGATTTTGTGATAAAGAAGATCATATTTTACTAAAGTTAGTTCATACTTTAGTTCCTCGATAATAAGCCTGCTTTCGTATGAATTTTGTTCTTTTATACTGTATCTAAACAGATAAATTAAGTTATTCAAGAAATTACTTAATTTAAAATCTTTTACTTTATGTAATAAACCGCTCATACTTGAATGAATAGACGCTCAGACTACTTAATAAATTCGTTCATTTCCACTCATAATTTCCAAATACGGATCCATAGTCATAGCCTTCATGTATATTCAGCTCAGAGCCATTGTCAATTACGCTGAAGTGACATACGTTTTCTGCAATATCTTCCTGTTTCACTTTAGGAATATGTATAAACGTATGTAACGAGTAATCACCCCGAACAAGAAACTTTGGCCTGATTTTCAGTATCATATTCTTCTCTATTCCTGAACTTTCAGCCGCAAAAACTCTTTTTAGATTACTGTCCAATACCATACAGAAAATAGTATAATTCAACTTATGGTTGTTAATTATATTTTCATAAGAGATACAAATAGGTTCGTCGTGAAAAAAGTCACTTCTCTCTACATCATCTTTATCAATAATTTTTATCTCTTTAAAATAAGCATCTTTTTGAAAGTCCTCTTCTATAGTTGTCTGATAATTACCTTTCTTAACATCATTTTGTAGATAAAATTTTATTGCGTTTTCGATGTTACCGGCAAACTGTAAGCCGCCTTCGGCTATAATAATACCACTTTTGCAGAGTTGTGAAACCGCCCCCATATTATGGCTCACAAATAGCACCGTCCTTCCCTCATTCCGGCTCACATCCTGCATTTTGCCGATTGCTTTCTTCTGAAATTCGGCATCACCAACGGCCAACACTTCATCAACTACCAGAATTTCAGGGTCCAAATGAGCAGCTACGGCAAAGCCTAAGCGAACAGTCATGCCGCTGGAGTAGCGTTTTACGGGCGTATCGATGTAACGTTCGCAGCCGGAAAAATCAATCATCTCATCCAGCTTTGATCGAATTTCACGCCTGGTCATGCCCAAAATGGCGCCGTTCAAAAAAATGTTTTCCCGGCCCGTCAGGTCAGGGTGAAAGCCGGTGCCCACTTCAAGTAAACTACCAATCCGACCGTTGTAATCAATTCGCCCGGTGGTTGGGCCGGTTATTTTCGACAGAATCTTCAGTAAGGTTGATTTTCCAGCACCATTTTTACCAATAATTCCCAGCACTTCGCCGGGCATTACGTCAAAATTGATGTCTTTTAAAGCCCACACGTAATCGCTGTTTCCCTGTGTGCTGCGGTCGTTCGTATCGCCTATTTTCAGAAACGGGTCTTCTTTACCCCGAACACGGTGCCACCACCGCTGCACATCTTCACGGATAGTCCCGGCTCCTATTGTACCTAATCGGTATTGTTTAGATAGGTTTTCTACTTTGATGATGGGTTTCATTGGCAGGAATCGGCCCGGTTTTACACCGTATCCATAAAATTCTTTTCAGTTTTATTAAACACGGCCAGGCCCAGCAGAAAAACGATCAGGGTGAAACCAATTGAGTAACTCAGTAAAGGCCAGGAGAAGGTGCCGGTTCCGAAAAACCCGAATTTAAACGTCTCGATAACGCCCGTCATAGGATTAGCCAGCATCAGCGGTTTGTACTTTGCCGGTATGGCCGACAACGGTATGATAACGGGGGTGGCATACATTAACAATTGCACCCCAAACTCAACCAGGTACTGTAGGTCGCGGTAGCGGGTTGTCATGGCCGAAACAAGCATACCTGTACCAAGCCCCATCATCCCCATAACCGTAATTAACAGCGGCAAAAGTAACAGAAATCTGTTTGGCTGGAGCGTAGTGCCCGTAAACGCATAAAATCCATAAAGCACCAGAAAAAGAAGCAGACCAATACCAAACTGAATGAGATTGCTGATAACAATAGACAAGGGAGTGATGGCCCGTGGAAAGTAGACCTTTCCGAACAGCGAGGCATTGGCTGTGAATGTGTTGGACGTTGTGCGCAGGCAGTTGGCGAAATAGTTCCAGGCAGTCACGCCAGCGAGGTAAAACAGAACAGGGGGCACTCCATCAGTTGATAATCCAGCCATGCCGCCAAACACAATGGCCAATACGGCGGTCTGAAAAATCGGCTGAATAAAGAACCATACCGGCCCCAAAATTGTCTGCGTGTATTTTGCCACAAAGTCACGACGCACGAATAACATCAGCAGATCGCGGTATTGCCATATTTCAGCCAGCCGAAGATCGAACAGGTTGTTCCGGGGTGTTATCGAGTTGGCGTACTGTTCTTTGTCGAGGGGCACGTTCATTACCATACTATGAATTCAGTGGCTTTTTTATACAGACCCTATGCTATCAGATTGGCGCTAATCAATTGAGTTTGGGGTTTGGCCAGCGGGTGGTAATCTTCGCAGATGCGGGTGAGGCCGGTGTTGCGGATATGATGGACGATTTCGATAGACGGATACGCTTCAGACAAGCCAAATCCGTTACCGGCCAGAATTTGCTCATAACTCCTTGTGTGTAAATCCGTAAATCCGTCGCTAAACTCGATTTCTTCCCCTTCTATTTGCAGTGAGCGGTACGTTCGTCTGCCCGCAAGTTTAACAGCTTCGGGCAGCGTATTGAAGTCGGTGCTCAGAAACCAGCGTACCCGTGCTTTCTCCAATTCTAAGTAACCCGCGGCTGTGTTGTCTTCCCGAACGTGAACCGTGTTTTGTTTTACGCTACCGAAGATCCAGGTGAGCATATCGAAAAAATGGATGCCAATGTTTGTCGCAACGCCCCCAGACTTTGTATTGTCGCCTTTCCAGCTTATAGAATACCACTTGCCGCGCGACGTTATGTATGTTAAATCAAGGTCGTAAATTTTGTCAACGGGTCCTTTGTCAATACGTTGTTTCAGAGTGATAAGGCTGGGGTGTAGCCTCAACTGAAGAATGTTATTAACGCGCTTACCGGTTTCGATCTCCATCTCGGCCAGTCCGTCGATATTCCAGGGGTTCAGCACCAGTGGTTTTTCGCAAATGACGTTAGCACCGTTTCTGAGGCCAAAGCGGATGTGAGCATCGTGAAGATAATTGGGGCTACAAACACTGACAAAGTCAATGGGGTGGCCGGACCGACGGAGCTTGTCAACATGCCGGTCGAATCGCTCAAACTCGATAAAAAAATCGGCATCCGGAAAGTGGCTGTCCATGACACCGACCGAATCGAATTTGTCGAAAGCGGTCACCAATTGGTTCCCTGTATCTTTGATGGCTTTCAGGTGCCGGGGCGCAATAAATCCCGCCACGCCAATAAGGGCAAATTTGTTCATGTACTGAGTAGTTCGGTGGCAGACAGAAAAAGGAAATCAGAAAACTGGAGTAACCTTACCTTCGTTCAATTGGTAGGTAAGAGCGCTTTCCGGGCAGGTCGCAATGCCTTGCCTGTCAAAAACCAAGCGATGCCCGTATTCACTGACCCAGCCCATTTGTCGGGCCGGATTACCAATCACGAGGGCATACGGAAGTACGTCTTTGGTTACGACAGCCCCAGCCCCAATGAATGCGTATTCGCCAATGGTATGACCGCACACGATGGTGGCATTAGCCCCAATGCTTGCCCCCTTACCAACATGCGTTGTTAGGTATTGGCCCCGTCTGTTAATCGCACTACGTGGATTAATGACGTTAGTAAACACCATCGATGGCCCCAGAAACACGTCGTCGTCGCAGGTGACACCCGTATAGATCGACACGTTATTTTGTACTTTCACATTACGCCCCAAAATTACCTGTGGCGAGACGACTACATTCTGGCCGATATTGCACTGGGGTCCAATGACGCAGTCGGGCATGATATGGGAGAAGTGCCAGATTTTGGTGCCTTCCCCAATCGTACAACCCTCGTCCACAACGGCGGTTGGATGGATAAAAATGGTCTCCACAAATTCAGGAAAAATAATCAGTAACTGTTTCTGTAATATAACTTATCTGGGCATCAGACAATTCAGTGTGAATTGGCAATGAAATAACTCGCCGGCATAAGTCCTCCGTAACATCCAGATCGCCAACAACCCGACCAATGCCCTGATACGCTTTTTGATTGTGCAACGGCGTAGGATAATAAATCATACTGGGAATTTTCCTCTGGCTCAAATAGCTCTGCAAGCCATCTCGTTCAGCAGCAGGCACTTTCAAGGTATATTGATGAAAAACATGAGAAGACCTGGGTGCCCGAAAAGGAATGTCAATAGTTCCTATGCTCCGAAACGCCCGGTCATACGCGTCTGCCACTCGCTGTCGAGCCTGCGTGTACTCCGTCAAGCATTTTAATTTTTCGATTAGAATGGCTGCCTGGATGGAGTCCAAGCGTGAGTTTACGCCTATTGTTTCGTGCTCATACTTCCGGATTTGTCCATGATTCGCAATCATCCTGACCTTCCCGGCCAACCTGTTATCATTGGTATAAACAGCGCCACCATCGCCGAAACAGCCTAAATTTTTTGATGGAAAAAACGATGTGGCTCCAATATGCCCCATAGCGCCCGCCGATGAGGTGCTCCCGTCTAAAAAGGTATACGTAGCGCCAACGGCCTGGGCCGCATCTTCAATTATAAACAGGTTATGAACCGCACACTGCCTTGTGATTCTATCCATGTCGGCGCACTGACCGAACAGGTGGACCGGAACGACCAGCTTCGTTTTTGTTGATATGGCCGCTTCTATAGCCGCCGGTGAAATTGTAAATGTTGTTGGATCAACATCAACCATAACCGGCTTTAGTCGGAGTAGAGCGATAACTTCGGCAGTGGCAACATACGTAAAGGCAGGCACGATAACTTCGTCGCCGGGTTGCAGATCTAAAGCCATCATGGCTACCTGGAGTGCATCCGTGCCGTTCGCGCAGGCAATAACGTTTCTTACGTTTAAATACTGACCAAAGTGTTGTTCAAAGGTGGCTACCTGTGGCCCTTTGATGAACGCGCCCGTGTCAATACATTCCTGAATGGCCGCATCGATATATACTTTTATTTTCAAGTATTGATTTTTCAAATCAACCATCTGTATTTTTTCGACGGGATCAAGCATAATCAGCCAGTTTTTCGGAAACGACTACTTGCTACGCGCTTTATGAACAAGTATGTTTACAAGTATTTTCTTTAGATAAGCCAGGTCTGTTCCGAAAGGATTCTGTTCATATTTGCTTAGATAGCTCATTTCGGAGTTAATAATTTCATCGAATGTAGTAGGCAGGTCGGCATAGAAAGGCGGTAGCAAACCCGGCTTGTGTTTTCGCCTGATTTGCTGGGCGTGAGGTGGATACAGGCTAAAGTAGTGTTCACTAAGAGGCCTCACCCCGATTAATTTAATATCTCCCTTCAACAGGTTAAACAACATAGGTAGCTCGTCAATCCAATACTTGCGGATTAGCTTTCCGCCCGTACTTACCCTGAAGTCATCTTTGAATTTGCCGCCGATATCGACCCCGTTGGTCTTGTGTAAATAGGCTTGTACATATTCGGCGTAAGGGTGCATTGACCGAAACTTATAAACGGTAATCGTTTCGCCGTACTGACCTATACGCTGCATTCTGAACAAAAAACCTTCATTAGGGCATGCTTTTGTTGCGCTCGGATTATTGGTTGCATTAACCTTTGTAACGATGATCGTTTCATCACTGGTTTCGAATACCTCAACTATGTCGAACCCTTTGTAGATGAGCCTGCCCATGATTTCCGCTTTGGAAACGTCAATCGGAACACCAATCCACCTGCATAGCTTTCTGCATCCTTTTAGTTTGGGCAATACGCGCCTGAACAGAAAGTGAAATGTATAGTAAACCAGAAAGGCCGTAGCCGTGAATTTCTGTTCGAGCCTGACTTTGATATTTTCCGCTGTTACGATCCGAAAAGCGAAGTAATTGTTGCCCGCCATCGCATTACGAACCTTTTGAAAAATGAAGTTAGGATCGTGCGACCTGAGCAGGCTTTCGTGGAGGTATAAGTTCGTTATAGTTTTCTGAAGTTGACCTTGTAGGATTTCGTCTATATGCAGGCAACTCCATGAACTCGCTGTGGCAAATCTTTTTAGAAAAACAGGTAGTTCGCTGTGTAAAGTAGCTCGATCAGGAGAAATAATGGCTGGCCGACTAAGCGTATTTTTTGCAATATCCGGTCCTGACGGACACGTTCCCCGTAGCGAGTGTAGACCAAAATACATTGTATGGGTTATTTTTATGAGTGTGAATAGGAGGCAATTTCATAGGAGCCGGATAAATGGCGTGTACTCGGGCAATTAAAGTCTGATATCGACAAGATCTCTGTCGAAAATGGACTTTACGTCAAAAAGGATAGACTTTTCATCTTTTTTCAGGCTACTGATATCTAACGTCAGGAATTGTTTATGGGCAACTGCCAAAATGATTCCATCGTATTTTTCAGATGCTATTTCGGCCTTAAGGTCAATGCCATATTCCTGTTTGACATCGGGAGCAAACGCCCAGGGATCATGAACATCCACGCGGATTCCAAAGTCAGATAACTCATAGTAGATATCGACTACTTTCGTGTTTCGCGTGTCGGGACAGTTTTCCTTGAAGGTAATCCCCAGAATTAACACGCGACTAAGCTGTATTTGTAATCCATTGGCAATGAGCCTTTTCAGAATTTTCTTGGCAACAAATAAACCCATGCTATCATTTATCAGGCGCCCCGAAGCGATAACCTGGGGATAATAGCCAAGACTTTGTGCCTTATGCACTAAATAATAGGGATCAACGCCTATGCAATGCCCACCCACCAAACCCGGCTTAAATTTTAGAAAGTTCCACTTGGTGCCAGCCGCATCGAGCACATCATTGGTGTCGATACCCATTCGGTCAAACATCAACGCCAGCTCATTTACAAACGAAATATTAATGTCGCGCTGGGCATTCTCTATCGCTTTGGCAGCTTCTGCCACTTTTATCGATGGTGCTTTATACGTACCAGCTTCAATGATTGAGCCGTATAATTGATCGACAAAAGTGGCCGTTTCGGGTGTTGAGCCAGAGGTAACTTTAAGAATTTTTGTCAGCGTCCGTTCCTTATCGCCGGGATTGATACGTTCAGGCGAGTATCCACAAAAAAAATCTTTATTGTAGGTTAACTGACTGCATTTTTCCAGAACCGGGACGCAGTCTTCCTCTGTGCAGCCCGGATACACCGTCGACTCATAGATAACGGTATCCCCCTTTTTCAGCAGTTTTCCAACCGTCGCAGAGGCTTTTAACAAAAAACTTAAGTCGGGTTTTTTGAAACTATCAATCGGGGTAGGCACGGTAATAATATAGACCGTACAATACTTTAACTCATCTGTTTCATAACAGAATAAGAGATGCTCCGAAGCCGTAATCTGTTCCTGACTGATCTCCAACGTGTGATCATAGCCTTCGCTTAATTGTTTGATGCGCTCTTTATTGATATCGAATCCGATTACCGGATATTTTCTACCAAACTCAACCGCCAACGGTAAGCCAACGTAGCCTAATCCTATGACCGCAATTTTGATTTTTTCTGGCGAAGGCATGGGAATAGGTGTGGTGCTGTTGTAATTTATTGTGCCCGATGTCTTGCCTTAGGACTTGGCTAACAGCCGATTAAACCAGGTTTTCTTCTTTGACCCTTCTTCGTAATAATCCATTTTTCCATAACCATAGCCGTAACCATGTTCAGCAGAACTTTTATACTTAACGCCATTAAAAATGATATTGATTGACTTGAATATTTTCTTCTTATTCAGGTCGCTAATCGTTTTCAGATGGAGTTTAGGTGTTTTTTTGTGGCGCACAAGATACAAACATACGTCGGCGTAAGGGGCCAGAAGTGTGGTATCCGTAACTAAACCGGCGGGAGCCGTGTCGATCAATACGTAGTCGAACGAATGGCGCAAACTATCAATCATTTTCTTAACCCGACCATTCGCAATCAACTCAGATGGATTAGGCGGGACCGGACCGCTGGGGATTATATACAGATTTTCCATACCGGTATCCTGTATGATGTCCTCGATGTCTAATTTCCCGATGAGGTAGTTAGAAATACCCGCCTTATTACTGATATTGAGGTAGGTTTGAATTTTTGGCTTTCGTAAGTCGAGCCCAAGTACCACTACTTTTTTGTCTAACAGAGCCAGGGACGCTGCCAGATTGAGCGTTACGAAGCTTTTGCCCTCGCCACTTGTCGATGACGTAATCAATACCGTATTGCCAGTCCCTTCCTGCGTATCAACAAACAGGTACTGCATATTTGAGCGAAGCATCCGAATCTGTTCGCTCATTAAACTCCGGCTTTGTATGTCAACAATACGACCAATTTCTTTTTTAGATTTAAGGCCGATTTCGCCGAAGATTTTCAGCCCTGTTCTCTGTTCAATCTCTTTCCTGGTTTGCACGGTATTGGTAAAAAATTCTTTCAGCGTAATCAAACCAATTGGAATAGCCAGTCCAAGTAAAAGAGCCAATAAATAAATGTTCTTCTTAACCGGTTTGATGGCTACACCTGTAGAATAAGGCGCATCGACGATTCGACTATCCGTAACGGTCGAAGCATACGAGATGGCTGTCTCCTCTCTGGTTTTCAACAACAATAAATACAGGTCCTCTTTGATGTTTGCCTGCCGTTTTATATCAACAAATTCTCGTTCCTTTCGCGGTATGGTTGATATAGCTCCCTCAAGTCGGGCGTTCAAACTCATCAAACTCTGCTTCGTAACAGTCAGGCTCTTTTTCTGGTTATTTAAGTTCTCTTTAATTGCCTGTTTGACGTTTCGCATCTGGCTATTTATCGTCTCCAAATATACATTGCCAGGCTGAACGGTCTGGGCCAGTTTACTACGTTCAATTTCTAACTGCGACAGTTGCTCAATGTAGGATGTCAAAACGGGGTCGTTCACACCCATCATCGTTGCTGGGGCAACAATGCCAGCCTGTGCACTATTCAAATACTGTTCAACACCATTCAATACCTTAATCTGTATATTCAGTTCATTCAGTTTCGAGTCGTTGTTTTCTACCTTGCCTAAAAACAGATTCGCTTCTGTACTTAAATCAGTGATGCCCTTCGTTCTGCGATACTGCTCCACGTTCTGTTCCACATCGCCCAACTCAGCCGTCACGAGTTTAAGCCGATCCTCGATAAACCGGAGTGTATTAGAGGCTTCTCTATTTTTATCTTCCAGCGTCGCAAACGCGTATTCGTCCAGCAGTTTCGTTAAAATGTCCTTTCCTTTGTTGGGCAGCGTACTCTCAAGTCCTAACGAAATGAGACTGCTTTCATAATTCAGAAGCGCTATTTGAAGCTGACTCGTTAAGGTATTGATTAGTACATCCCGGTTTTGAAAAACAATCTTTACCGGATTCGGGTACACAGCGTCCAGGGTATCTCTATCAAACACTCTGAATTTTCCGTATGCAGTTTTCACCAACTGACTGTAGCCAAACCTTCCCAGTATATTCCGTTCATGATCCAGTAGTTGATACTTCCCATTCGGCTCTACTTTTATGTACAATGGATTATTGAGCGCCAAGTCCGTTAATTCGGTGGCATTCACCTTAATCGGGCTGGCTGTGTATAATTCTGTATCACGCGCCTGTCCCTCAGTCCAGTAGGAGACAATCAGGTTAAGGTTATCGACTACCTGGCCAATCAGCGCTCTCGATTTTAACACTTCTATTTCATTCTCGACCAACTTACTATTGCCGGCCATATCCAATTTCTCGAGCACTTCCGTGTTCATCTTCTTCTCGTCTTTGATAAGAAGGGTTGCACTCACCTGATAAACAGGGGCGTACCTTTTTAAATAGACGTAGGCATACGCAAAACTAAGTACCAAGGCCAGTATTATCAGATACCAGTATCTTAGGTACTTAAAAACGTACCCCAGGATGTCGATGTCATCTTCCTGTTCTTCTGCGAAGGATTGTTCGTTTTGATTCATAAATGTACTCGATCAGCCAACTTTCTTTGTCGACAGCAATGCGTCTACTGAGAAACTACAGGTGCTGGTATTTTGACCAGAGGATGTGTTTATTTCCTACCGTGCGAATAAATAGACCAGTGATACTATTACTGTTACGAAACTCAGGTAAAATGGGGCCCGTTGCACGAATAAGCTGGGAGGCTCCGGCTGAAGCTGTTGGGGTAGCGGCAATACTTTATCTTTCGTCGGTTCTACATAAATAATGTCGTCATTCCGAACATAGAAGTAGGGCGAAGAAAACACGTTTCTATTCCGAAGACTCACTAACCCAATCTCGCGTTTACTGCCAACCGTTCGAATCACTTTAATGCTATCCCGTTTGCCAAAGATTGTCAGGTCGCCAGCCGCTGTAATGGCCTCAATCAGGGTCGTTCGGTCATTGAGTAGATTAAACGTTCCCGACTTATTAACCTCACCCAACACAACGAATTTATGATTCATGAATCGGATATTAACAGCCGGATCTCTAAGGGTTTTGCCAACTGCTGTCCGAATTTTTTCTTCTGACTGCTGAATGGTTAGGCCTTCCAGGTTTTGTTTACCAATCAGAGGAATGGAAACATTACCCAATGAATCTACCGGGTAGCCCAGTGGTTGACTGTTTCCTCCTCCCGATTCGCCACCGGGCGAAAAACTGGCTAAGGGTAATGAATTTACATTATAGAAGTTCATAATATCATTCGACTCCTTATTCAGACTGCTGACAATTATTCCCAGAATATCGCCTTTCTGAATTTTGGATATTTGCGGTGCGGCTGTTTGTACGTAAGCAGGATAGCTGGAGTCATTACTTTGAAAGTACTCTAACTGAGGAGGGGGAGGCAGGAGTGGTTTGACAGTGGCACAGGATAATAGCAGGAAACTAAAAAAACAGGCAGCAATAAAACCTTGTAACCATTTGATAGTGGAGATTTCAGCAATCATTAGCAGGTTAGTTGGATAGGGAAAATGGTTGTACTCGCTTTAGTCGAGTACATAAGAACAATTTGATCTACTTCTAAGGCTTCGCCCGTTCAATCCCATTCTAAAGGAC
>JANPJE010000301.1:0-7364 GCA_031425355.1 Spirosoma sp.
TGCTCAACCACGCCGTGCATACTTCCCGGAGCTACGACCGCGTAACAGCCCGCAATTTGCGCCACAACGAGTCAGGTGATTATTTGTATGAAAATCAAATCGTATCCAAAACGGGTAACGTTTCAGGCGAGAAAGTAGCCCGTTTTGTGAATGTCAGCGAAAAAGCGGGGATTTTCGGGGCGGCAATGGGCTATGGATTAGGTATATCGGTGGCCGATCTGAACAACGACGGCTGGGAAGACCTCTATATCTCGAATGACTTTCATGAGGATGATTATTACTACGTTAACAACCGGAACGGCAGCTTTACGGAGAGTGGAAAAAAAGCGTTCCAGCATACCAGCCGGTTCTCGATGGGGAACGACGTAGCCGATGTGAACAACGACGGATTTGCGGATGTCATCACGCTCGATATGTATCCCGAAGATGAAACGGTTGAAAAATCGTCGCTGGGCGAAGATCCACTTGATATTTACCTCTACAAATTATCGTTTGGCTATATGAATCAGTACAGCCGGAACTGCCTTCAACTGAGCCTGTCCGGTGAGAAGTTTATGGATGTTGGCGCCATGTCCGGGATAGCCGCCACAGATTGGAGCTGGTCGCCATTGATGGCCGATTACGATAATGACGGTATAAAAGATATTTTTATTACAAACGGCATTGTACACCGCCCCAACAACCTCGATTATGTGAAGTTTGCTGCCGACGATTCGTTGCGGTACGCGATGGAAACCTCCAAATCACTCGATGATCGGGCGGTTAAGTTGATGCCTGAAGGCAAAGTTCATAATTACCTGTATCGGGGAACATCATCGCTACACTTCGACGATAAATCCACCGCCTGGGGCTTCGACACACCGACTTATTCAAACGGGGCCGCCTATGCCGACCTCGATAACGACGGCGATCTGGACCTGATTACCAACAACATCAATGATCCCGCAGGCCTGTACCGAAATGATGCCAATACGTTGTTTCCGGACAATAAGTACCTGACGGTTCGATTGAAGGGGGATTCGCCAAACGCATTTGGCGTGGGAGCGAAAGTAATTCTGAAATACGGCGGTTCAGCCTCGCGGATTGATACGTTACAGATGCAGCAACTCATGCCTACACGCGGTTTCGAGTCGTCGGTTGCTCCCGAATTGTCGTTTGGTGTGGGACGCCGGACGGTTGTCGATTCGCTGATTGTGATCTGGCCGAACCAGCGTATGGAAGTTCGCACTAATATGAAAACCAATCAGTTGCTTACGCTGAAGCAGGCCGATGCCCGGTTGGACGGTACGAATTACCGCTATACCGCACCCATTGCCCGGCCGCTCTTTTCTGACGTAACAACGACCGATTCTATTCCGTATAAACACAAGGAAAATAAAGAGTATTTCGATTACGTCCGGGAGCCACTTATGCCGTTTCAGGTTTCGACCGAAGGGCCACATCTGGCCGTTGGCGACGTAAATGGCGATGGTCTGGATGATATGTATGCTGGCGGTGCTAAATGGCAGGCGGGTAGTTTGCTCCTGCAACAGCCCAACGGTCGCTTTCAAGCCACGAACCAGCCCGCATTTGCTACCGATTCTACCTACGAGGACGTGGATGCTGCGTTCTTCGATGCCGACGGCGATAAAGACCTGGATTTATACGTCGTATCGGGCGGGAACGAGTTTTACGATAAAATGCCCGAACAGTTTGACCGGCTTTACCTGAACGATGGACGTGGTAGCTTCAGCCGCTTTGCCGATGCGCTGCCGCCTATGTACGATAACAAAAGCTGCGTTCGACCTTACGATATTGACCGGGATGGCGACCTCGATTTGTTTGTGGGTGGGCGCGTGGTGGGGTTCAGCTACGGTAAATCACCAAATTCGTACCTGCTTATCAACGATGGGAAAGGGCATTTTTCAGACCGGACCGACAAGTTATCGACTGGATTGCGCAAAGCCGGCATGATTACCGATGCCGTTTGGGCTGATTATGACGGCGACAAAGATGCGGATCTGATTCTGGCGGGCGACTGGATGCCGGTACGTGTTTTCACCAATAACAACGGCAGATTTGACGAAGCTAAATCCATTACGGCTACAGAAACACTCTTGAACGGCTTTTATCAGCGAATCATTGCCGCCGACTTCGACCGCGACGGTGATATTGATCTGATGGCGGGAAATCTGGGTACTAATACAAAATTTCGCAAAACGCCGGATTCTCAATTGAGAATGTGGGTAAAAGACGTTGATAATAACCAGCGAACCGATCAGATCATTGCGTATAGTCGGGGGAAAGACTGGTATCCGCTTGGGTTTAAAGATGAGTTGGGGAAGCAACTGCCGGGCATCATCAACAAGCGGTTCACGGATTACGTGTCGTTTGCCGGTAAACCGTTAGCCGATGTTTTCAAGGATGAAGAACTGAAAGGAGCCGATGAGTTCACAGCTAATCAATTTGCTTCCGTGTATCTGGAAAATCAGGGTAGCAAAAATGGGAAGCCAACATTTGTTGTTCATGAGTTGCCCATGATGGCGCAGGTATCGAAACTGTTTGCGCTCCAGGCCATCGATATCGACCGCGATGGTGACCTCGATGTGCTCGGTGGCGGCAATTTCTACGGCGTCAGTACGTATCAGGGCCGATATGACGTGAGTTACGGTTTGGTCTTGCGAAACGATGGCAGGGGAAACTTTGCGGCTGTATCGCCGGTCGATTGCGGTTTTCTGCTCAACGGCGAAATACGCGATATTCGTCCGGTGCGAACGGCGAAGGGTTTATTAATCGTTGTTGCCCGAAACAACGCGGGTATGCAGGTATTCAGCCCGTTGCTGCTTAAGTAATCTCAATTTTGTCCGATATTTTCCGTTAATTTTGTAAGTGATAATAGCTTGTATGGCCGTTGTCCATTGCTCTAACTTGTCATTAATCATATGAACTCTTCGCTTCGCTTTGGCTGTCTGCTGGCTTTTCTGCTGGTTGGTTTGGCCGGTTGCCAGAAGCCCGCTTCGCCTGCCGAATACAATGCAAAGGCCGCTAATCCTGAATACTATAATTCGGCCCTGAATAAACTGACTCAGGTTGTTGTCCACGACATTTTTTCGCCCCCGGTTGCCAGCCGTATTTATTCATACGCAAATCTGGCGGGTTATGAAGCCCTTGTTCCGTTCGACGCACAGTATGAATCGCTTGGCGGAAAGCTGAAACGGTTTCAGGCCGGGCCGAAACCGGAAGCTGGCAAAGAGTACTGTTTTCCACTGGCCAGTGTACGCGCCTTTTTGATGGTTGCCCGTGCGTTAACCTTCTCCGTTGAATTTTACGACGAGTTTGAGAAGCCATTGTATGAGCAATACAAGAAAGATGGCGTGCCGGACGAGGTATATGATCGTTCACTGGCCTACGGAGAAGCCGTAGCCAAACACGTTCTGGACTATGCTGCCAAAGATAGCTACAAGCAGACGCGGGGCTTCAAACATACGGTTACGAACGAAGAAGGCTCCTGGGTACCAACGCCCCCGGCCTACATGGATGCGGCTGAACCTCAATGGAATAAGCTACGGTGCTGGGTAATGGATACCTGTAGTCAGTTCATGCCGCCCCGCCCGTTGCCCTACAGTCTGGCCAAAGGCAGCCCTTACGAAAAAGAGCTTATAGAAGTATATCAAACCGGCAACAACCCCGATAAAGCGAAGCAGGATATCGCTTACTTCTGGGACGATAACGCGTTTGTGATGAACGTAGCGGGTCACGTCACATACGCCAGCAAGAAAATGACTCCCGGCGGGCACTGGCTCGCAATTGCACAGACGGTTGCCCGGCAGAAAAAGCTCAGTATGATACGTACCGTTGAGGCTTATGCGTTAACCTCATTTGCGCTAAGCGATGGCTTTATTTCGTGTTGGGACGAGAAGTACCGTACCAAAACCGTCCGCCCCGAAACGGTCATCAACAAGTCGATTGATCCAAAATGGACGCCTTTCCTGCAAACGCCCCCTTTCCCCGAATACCCCAGTGGGCATAGTGTCATCTCAACCGCAGCGGCCACGGTCTTGACCAACCTGATTGGTGATAACATTTCCTTTACGGATTCAACCGAATTTCAGTACGGGCACGGCGTCCGTTCATTCAAATCGTTCCGGAGTGCCGCCGATGAAGCGTCTATCAGTCGATTATATGGCGGTATTCACTACCGGTCTGCCTTAACGAATGGGCAGCTCCAAGGCGAAAAAGTTGGCAAGTGGGTCATCGAAAAAATTCATGCCCGCAAGGCCATTGTAGCGCAACGGTAGCCAATTCTCCCATTTTTATTCATAAAAAATGTCTCTACTGAATTGGTCAGTGGAGACATTTTAGTTAAGTATCCTGTAGGTCGGTTACGACTTGCTCTATCCTGGTTTTAGATTGATTATTCCGAAAGGTTTAGTTGGTAGAGGAATTCGTAAATCCGTAAGAATGGTACTATTTTTAGCCTTTATTTGACCTATGATATATTTATGAAGAAAAAACGAGTTTTACTTAGCTTCCTGCTAACCTCCTGTTCTTTGCTGGCCGCAGCACAGACCCAACCCGATAATGCAGCGTGGCAGATTGTTGGACAGAATATCAACCCTGCAAATTATTACGGCATTACGGTCGCCAACGGTATGATTGGCCTTGTTTCGTCGCCAGAGCCGATGAAAGTCAAAGATGTCGTGTTGAACGGCGCGTTCGATACGTATGGCCGGGGCCGCGTCTCCAACATTCTGAAGGTGTTCAACTTCGCCAATATGAACCTGGATGTCGATGGACAGCGACTTGGTCCGAAAGATATTACCAACTACCGTCAGACGCTCGATATGCAGAAAGCAGCCCTGACAACCACCTTCGATTATAAAGACAAAGTCAGCGTGCGGCAAACCATGATGGCCCTGCGTCACCTGCCGTTTTCGCAGCTAACAATGGTTGAAATTACGGCCAGAAAAGATTGTGAAATCAGTCCGATGAGCGTTATCGAAACTCCGGATAACCTCAAGGAAGTTAAGAATTTTTATTCGGAGATTGACCGGTCGCACGTGACGATCCGCCTGCTGACATCGGTAGCCAAAAGTCCGTCTGGCCGGCATACGGTGGCCGCTTCCAACAGTTTCATTTTTGACGAGCCACACGGTCAGGAGCCGGATGTAATTCATGAAGATTGGGATTACAACATGCACCTTGCCAAGTTTAAAAAACGGCTGAAGGCGGGCGAAACGTATCGCTTCAGTGTAGTAGGTTCCGTGTCCTCAACGGCTCACACCGCCGACCCGCACAACGAAGCCGAACGACTGACACTTTTTGCTGCGCTCGAACGTACTGAACGGTTGCTGACGCGCCACAACGCCGAATGGACCAAGCTCTGGCAAAGCGACATCGTGATCGAGGGCGACCCCGAGACACAAAAGGCGGTACGTTCGGCTCTGTATCACCTCTATTCATTCGTTCGGGAAGGCACCGGCTACAGCCTGTCGCCAATGGGTTTGTCGGGTTTGGGCTATAACGGCCACGTTTTCTGGGATACCGAACTTTGGATGTACCCACCAATTTTGATGCTCAAACCTGAAATCGCCAAATCTATGCTCGAATATCGGTTTGAGCGCATGAAAATGGCCAAGCAGAACGCATTCAGTCACGGCTACGCGGGCGTTATGTTTCCGTGGGAATCCGATGCCGACGGCCAGGAAGCGACGCCAGTCTGGGCCTTAACGGGGCCTTTTCAGCACCACATAACCGGCTGTGTTGGCTGGTCGTTCTGGAAATATTATCAGGTTACGAAAGACAAAGAATGGCTCCGGACGCGCGGATATCCGATGCTGAAGGAGGTGGCCGATTTCTGGTCAAGCCGCGTTGAGCGTGAAGGCCCCGGTAAATTCCATATCAACAACGTAATCGGGTCGAACGAATGGCAGGAAAACATCGATGATAACGCCTTTACAAACGGGATGGCTAAAACCTCGCTGATGTACGCAACTCAGGCGGCTCAGGAGTTGGGAATGACAGCCAATCCTGACTGGAAGCTCGTCGCCGACAACATTCCCATTCTGAAATTTCCGGATGGCACGACAAAGGAAAACCGCACTTACGACGGTGTAGTCATTAAACAGGCTGACGTAAATTTATTGTCGTATCCGCTTACGATTGTGAGCGACGAAGCGGCTATCAAAAAAGATCTGGCTTACTACGAACCGCGTTACTCACCCGAAGGCCCCGCTATGGGCTGGTCGGTTCTATCGACGCTTCATGCCCGTCTGGGAAATACTGACAAAGGCTATGACTGGTTGATTAAGAGTTATAAACCCAACGAGGTGCCGCCATTTGGCGTGCTGGCTGAAACGGCTGGAGGAACAAATCCGTACTTCGCGACGGGGGCAGGCGGGATGCTGCAGGCCGTTCTGAGTGGGTTTGGTGGGCTGGATATCACCGATAACGGGATTACGCAGCTCAAAACGAAACTTCCCAGGAAATGGAAGTCGCTGACAATTAAGGGAGTTGGTCCTCAATCGAAAACCATCTCCGTGAAGTAAAAAGAGCCGGTTGTCACAGGCCGTCGTTTCCATTACTGGCGAACGACGGCCTGTGACAAATAGCCTATACTACCATTGTGCTACTGGCAAATGGGCTGCCTGTAGCTCAAGCTCAACCTCTTTTGAGCTTATAGCCAGTTTATTCAACGCGATGTAAATAGATTTTATCGCGTTCTCGATACGTTGCCAGCCTTCCTCACTTCGCAGATCAATACTAACCATCGTGTGGTCATTTTGAGCCATTATGGTCAGGTAGTTCATGGCACCCAGCATTACGGCAGAAATAGCCTGTGTATCGGCTCCTTTTACGAACGAGAGCTGGCTCACGAGACGCGTCATTTCTTCATCCTGTGCGCGGGCGGCTGTTGCCGCAATCGGATCATTCTCAACAACACTGGCTTTAAGTACCTCACGAGCTGCTTTAAATGTGCGGAAGTAGCGATAGGTCTGAATAACCTGCCGATACCAAATTCGGGCTATATCAGATTCATGCAACGGGCGGATTTGATCCAGAACGGCAGGTGTAAAGGATGGGAATAATTTACCCATTTTTACGTAATACTCCAGTAGTCCTTCCATGCCACCGAAATATCGGTAGATCAGTACTTTACTGACATTGGCTTTCTCGGCTACGCGGTTTACACCTACTCCCTCCAGACCACGCTCGGTAATAACTTCCTCTAACGCTTCAACAATGCGTTGGGTAGTTTGTGTGCGATTCCGTCTGATCTTTTGATCCTTATCCATACTAACTGCAATCATCGTATTTCAAGTCTATGTAACCCCTTTGACGCCAATTAATGGACGAAGTCACTTTAATGAATATTATTTTGCTAA
>JANPJE010000302.1:0-2136 GCA_031425355.1 Spirosoma sp.
CCCAAGCCCGACACTATACACCAGCGCATCACCCGAAACCTGCCCGATACCGGCCACAAAATGAGTCGGTCGCTCATCGGCTCGCGGGCCAAGCATCACGGCCGTCGTTATCCGCCCCGATACCCGCATTGAAAGCCGGTCGGATAGAGAAAACTGATACCCCAGAACGCCTTCGACACCCACCGCAAGCCGTTGCCGGTCAGGAACAGCCGCTACGTAATTGCCGAATGTCGGTCCGTCGAATGTATAGGTTCCGGTTTCGTTAGCCAGAGCTGCCAGCCCGTGCCAGCCCATAACAAGCCCCCGTTTCGCCTGCGTTTCCGTGCCGACTTTCAGGTAATAACCCCGGTTGTTGAGCCGCATATTTCGGTACACCAGGCCGGAGCGCAGTTGTCCATAGCCAGCAACTACGGATAAATGATGCGTTCCGGGTAAGGGGATTTTGACGGTTGCTTCGGCCAGCCGAAAGGATGCCTGATTTGGCTTTACCAGAAAAAGAAGCGGTTTTAATACGTCGATTCCAATCAATACGGGCCGTTTCGTTTGTCCGAAACTCAGCTTGAACAGGAGTACTAATCCGGCAGTGAGTATAGTTTTTTTCATAACCGGGCGGATAAATAGATTCCGGCATTCGTCGCTCTGGTGAAAAACGTTCTCTGATAGTTCGTTTTCATATAAGAGATAGATTGTACCACTCCCCGCGTAATCATTGCCTGTTGCCCCACTGGCGCGGTAAGGTCCAATGTATAGCCACATTTGGTGTTGCGGTACGCATAATCTCGTTTGTAATAAACGGTCAGCGTATCCCGGCGACCATTGCGCAGGAACACGTAGCGACTGTTATCGGCGTTCATATTGAGGGGTAGTTCAAATCCGTTGTAGGTCGTAGCTGCGGTCGTTAAATACGGCTGTGCAGGCAGTGGGTTTTGGCTGTTGAGCGCGTACAGGGTATCGACTTTTCCGGGGGTTGTCCACGATAAATTAAGGTGAAGTAATGGCTCTGCCGAGGGGCCACATTCTTCGCAGCTAATCAAACCAAATAGGGCAAACAATGACAGGGCTATCGGCAGGAAAAGGTGGCGCATAAGCGAGTTTCATCTGTGTGTAATTACCTGACCCTTAAATCAATATTCTCGTTGGAACGGCGGTAGGATTTCCCCCGAAACCGCGCCTAACGCAATCGAATTAGCACTGGTTGTGGCATTTGCCCGTAACGTCACTACATCGCCATCCAGCAAAAATGTCCGGGTAGAGCCGTCGGGTAAAGGTATGGGTCGGGTGCCGTTCCAGCTTAACTCCAGCAAGGAACCGAAACTGCCGGGTTCGCCATCCGACAGGTCACGGTTTGACAGGTTAGGTCCCGAAATCGTGCCGGTTGCCAGTACGTCGCCGATGTTGAGATTGCAGCCACCAACGGTATGATGAGCGATCATTTGGGCAAAACTCCAGTATAAATGCCGGGCGTTGGTGCGGCAAATACAAATTTCCTCACCATTTGCGGGTTGTAGCCAGACTTCCAGATTAACGTCGAAGTGACTGTCTGGTCTGCTGTTTTGCAGATAGGGGAGGGTTGGTTCCTGCATTGGCCCTGCCACCCGAAACGGCTCCAGCTTATCGAACGGTAATACCCAGGCTGACAGGCTCGATCCAAAGTTTTTGCCCAGAAACGGCCCCAGCGGCTGGTACTCCCATCGCTGAATATCCCGCGCCGACCAGTCGTTGAATAATGAAACGCCAAAAATATGATCCTCGGCTTCGTCCACCGGAACCGGCTCGCCCAGCGGGTTGCTCTTCCCGATAATCAACCCGATTTCCAGTTCGAAATCCAGTGCCTGCGACGGCCCAAAAACCGGCTGGTTGTCCGGTCCCAAAAATTGTCCGTTCGGTCGGCGGATGGGCGTGCCGGACACAACAATCGACGATGCCCGGCCATGATACGCGACGGGCAGGTGCTTGTAATTGGGGAGCAGCGCGTCGCCGGTGGGCCGAAACATCCGGCCTACGTTTTCGGCGTGATGAATGCCCGCGTAAAAATCGGTGTAATCGCCAATGCGGACCGGTAGGTGCATCGTCGCCCGCGATTCGTGAATAAAAACCTGATCACGGATTTTCGTCAGTCGGGCCGCATCGTTGCGT
>JANPJE010000303.1:0-58718 GCA_031425355.1 Spirosoma sp.
ACCGATGCGGGTTTGGTTGCCAGCGGGACGGTGAAGGTTTGGTTTTGCTGGGTCATGGTCAGGCGGGCGGTGCGGGAGAGTTCGCGGCCATTCGTACCCCGGATGCTGAACGTAAGCGGAATGCTGAAAAACGCGCCCGAACGCTGTGCCTGCCGCACATCAATTATCAACGCTTTTTTGGCCGCGTCGTACGTCGTTCCCCAAACAACTTCAGGATAGCCGGGCTGGTATAGCCATTGATTGAAAAACTGCCCTAATTTCTTTCCAGAAACGCTTTCCATCACCGCCTGCAAATCGCTGGTTTGGGCATTGCGGTTGCGGAATTTCTCGTAATAAGCCCGAACGCCTTTCCAGAATACCTCATCGCCGAGTTCGTGGCGGAGCATGTGCAGCACCCAACCGCCTTTCTGATAGGAGTTTGGATTCAGCAAGTCCATTAAATTCGTCGTGGTCGAGTCGATGATGGTGCCCCTCGGCTTAAGGGCGGTGTATCGGAAAATCTGGCCTTTGTTCTGGTTCAGCACGGCGTTGAGTGTGTCTTTTCCGTAGGCATGTTCGAGGTAAAGAGCCGAGAAATACGTAGCGAATCCCTCGCTCAGCCAAAGCTGCGACCAGTCCGATTCGGTAGCCGAGTTACCAAACCACTGGTGGGCAATTTCGTGCGCCAGCAAAGCCTCCACATCCGAATCTTTCTTGCCAACAATTATCTTTTCATTATAGAAAATGCAACTCGCGTTTTCCATTCCGCCAAAAATTGTGGTCGATTCGACGTTGGCTAATTTCTCGTAGGAATACGGACCGATCTTGTCAATGAAGTATTGCAAAATCTCTTTGGCCGGACGGTAATCAATGAATCCCTTCTGGCTATCGTTGGGATAAAGCCAGCTTTGCACAGGCACCCCACTCACCGCACCAACTTCCTCAACGGCAAAGCGGGCTGCACCAATCACCATTACCTTCGTCGGAATAGGCGTATTTTCATGCCAGCGCGTTTGCTTTTTTCCATTCGACAAATTGCTCTCACTCAGAAACTTACCGTTGGCAATGACGCGATACGCAGCCGGAGCATTCACCGTAAACGAGCAGGTTGCCTTGTCGGATGGATGGTCGATAACAGGCAGGTAATTTCGGGCGTTATTGGGCCAGTTGTCGCCGAAGAATGTCCGTTCGCCAAATTTGTTCTTGCTGATAATCAGCCCCCGTGCCGGCGTACCCTCATACCGGATAACGACTTCCGATACCTGATCCGGTTGGGCTACCGGCAAATTGATAAACACCCGGTCGTTACGTTGGCTGAACGGCACTGATTTTCCATCGGGCAGACTCACCGAGCGCACACGCATACCCGTTGCGGCATCGGCGCGTTGCGAGGTGTCCGATTTATTGGCAATCAGGTCGAACCAAACCGTTTGCCGATCATCGGCGCGGGTGAACCGGATGGCGGTTTCGCCCTGAATCCGGTTCGTCGAGTCGCTCAGCGTGAGCGAAAATGCGTAATGTTGAACGTCAACGCCGGGTTGGGTGTAGCGGGCGGCATTACCGGGCAACTGGGCGTGAACGGCAGTGGCAAAAAAGACAAGCAATCCAATCAAAAAACTCTTTTGTACATTCTTCATTAGGCTACTCCTTAATTTCCTGACACAGTTCAATTAACACACCATTTGTGGCTTTCGGGTGCAGGAAACATACTAATTTATTATCGGCTCCACGTTTGGGAGCGTCATTCAATAACGTAAACCCTTCGTTTTTTAGCCGTTTCATTTCCGCTTCGATATCATCGACTTCAAACGCAACATGGTGAATTCCCTCCCCTTTCTTCTCCAGAAATTTCGCAATTGGACTATCCGGACTGGTTGCTTCGAGCAATTCGATTTTGGTCTTATTCACACGAAAAAATGAAGTCATTACGCCTTCTGACTCAACCGCTTCGGCCTTATATGGCGCAACGTTGAGCAGTTTCGCAAATAGCTCATTTGACGCAGCCATATCACGAACGGCGATGCCAATGTGTTCAACGTTTGTTAGCATGGGCAGAGGGACGGTGCTAAAAGAACTTTTCTCTTTGGCCGAAAGTTATAGAGAAAGCATTGATATGCGTTAAAATTGACCAAATTACGACTATGGTTACGGTTTCAGATATTGCCAAAAACAAGATTGTTGAACTTCGTCAGAAAGACGGTCTGGCTGAAAATACAGCTATTCGCGTGGCTGTTGAAGGCGGGGGCTGTTCAGGCCTGATGTATGATCTTCAATTTGATGCAACCCAGCAACCCACCGACCATCTCGTTGAAGATAAAGGTATAAAAATCCTGATTGACCGTAAAAGTCTGCTTTATTTGGCTGGCACTGAACTCGACTTTTCCGACGGACTGAATGGCAAAGGGTTCCAGTTCAAAAACCCGAATGCAACCCGGACTTGTGGTTGCGGAGAGAGTTTTGCCGTCTAAACCGCGCGGGTGGCCCCGCCGGGATTTACAGGATTTAAAATGATTTTCTTGATTTTGAAGGTCGCTACGTAGCGACCTTTTTGTTTATAATAGCTTCCAATAAATTTTTGGATTATTTGGATTGCGTAATTATGCAAATCAAATCATAGTCAGTCAAAAAAATCATAAAAATTTCGGTTATGATCACCAAATCCATTAGCCATTCGCGCACTACGCTCACTGAATTAATGATTCCATCGTACGCAAATTTCGGCGGGCGCGTACATGGTGGCATATTATTGTCACTGATGGACAAGGTAGCTTACGCCTGCGCAGCCAAACATGCGGGTCAGTATTGCGTGACGGTATCAGTCGATGGAGTGAATTTTCGGCAGCCGGTCGAGGTGGGCGAACTGGTTTCGTTAATGGCGTCGGTGAATTATGTTGGCCGGACATCGTTGGTCGTAGGCATCAAGGTAATAGCCGAGAATGTGAAATCAGGATCGGTAAAACATACCAATACCAGTTACTTCACAATGGTCGCTAAAGACGATGCCGATAAGCCGACGGAAGTGCCCCCGCTCCTGCTCGAAACGGCCGATGATGTCCGGCGTTTTCTGGAGGCTATGAAGCGGAAGGAACTGCGGGCGTCCTACGGCGAACATTTTGACAATGCCAAAAATCGAATGTTGCTCCACGAAAACGTCGGCAAGCTGGCGAATGAACGGTGTGAGTTAGTGGATGGATTAACGATGTAGAGACGCGATCCTTCGCGTCTCACTCGCGTCAGCAATTTTATTTTGGCAGCGAAGCCATTCGGCAGGAGGAGACGCGAAGGGTCGCGTCTCTACAATTCCCCCCGAACGATTTTCGCACCCGCTACCATATTCGCTAATTTCTGCTTAGCGGCCCAGCGAGCGGTTTGGCTCAGGCCGCAGTCGGGAGCAACGGCCAGTTTTTCGGCTGGTACGTAGGGCAGGCACTTACGGATGCGCTCGGCTACATCGTCGGGGGTTTCGATGTAGTAGCTTTTCACGTCGATAACGCCCACCGCTACGTCGAACTTTTCGGCGAAGCGTTCCAGTAAATGTACTTCGGCGAAATTCAGAATCGTCATTTCGGAGTGAAGCTCATCGACGGTCATATCCAAAAAGTCGGGCAGCATGGGCGCGATAGTCTTTTTCCCCACCGAGCGACCTTTATAATTCCCAAAGCAGAGATGCATCGACAGGCGGGTTTTGCCAACGCCCGGCGCCACCGTTCGGTTGAAAATATCGACAAACCGCTTCGTGTCCTCGCGGTAAGCGTAGCACGACATAGACGGTTCATCGACGCAAATTTCGGGTACGCCAAGCGCGACTAAATCTGCAATTTCTTTATTTACCAATGGCAGAAGTGCCTCCGTAACCTCCCAACGATCTTTGTATAAACTTCCGGGCAGTAATCGACCGCTGAGCGTGTAAGGTCCTGGAATAGAGACTTTTAAACCCTGTCCTTCGGGAGCCAGACGTTTCAAACGCAGGTATTCATCAACTACACCCAAGCCTTTGGGTGCCGTCAATGGTTCAATGATAGTATGCTTACCCCGCTGGTCATGAGCGGGCGGGCCATACCGACGAAGTTCAGCATCGTTATTCTGGATACCCTTTATGTAACCGTAAAATGACAGGTTGAAGTCGAAACGGGTTTGTTCGCCATCCGTAATGACATCCAGGCCAGCCGCAACCTGATCGTGAACCGATGCGATAACGGCATCTTCGATCATTTCACTGATGTCGGCGGGGCCAAACTGCGGGAGATTCTGGCTGGAAAATTCGAGCCAGCCGGGAAACGGCATCGAGCCGACAACGGTGGTTTTAATCGGTACAGGTTGCAATGGGTTTGTCTGTTTGTCGTTCGTGGTTAGTCGTTTTCGAGTCGTCCTTGTTTCGCCATTCCGATTTACAGGCAACTTAAAAAACGACAAACCGCAAACTTGTTTTAACTATAATCACTGATACGGGCAATTTTACCATCGCTGAACGCAAACATGGTTACACCCCGCAACCGCATGGTTTCGCCTGCTTTAAGCAATTCGGCGTTCCGACCGGTAGGCAAATCGGCAGCCAGCACGCCTTCATACTCAATTTCGACGGCGGCAGTACGTTCGCCCAACGTGAGGGAACGTATCGTTTGCCGACGGCTTTGAAACATACTCAGCGACTGTCGGGCCAGCATCTCGAAGTCTGTTTTGCCACTGGTCGTTATGATACCGTTTGTGTTCGATACGTTCTCAAACACAATAACATCGTGTAATAGAGCCATCATGCCCGGCACGTCCATCCGGTTATAAGCAGCAATGTATTGGCGAATCAAATTCTCCATCAGACTGGTTTCGCCAATTTCATCGTGACGGGATCCCAATTGATAACCCGTTTTTGCTCAACGCTCAGGTTGGCCGCCAGCGACGGTGCAGCCGCCCGAAGCCCGAACTCAGCATCTTCTTTAACGAGTGATGGTTTGTTTTCGCGAATGGCATTGAGAAACACGATCATGTGATCGAGCCGGTCGTCGTAGCCGTCGGGGGCATTGAACGATACGGCCGGTTCATTTTTCACTTCGCGTGTGAACTGCCCCGTTGGGTATTTCTGATCATATTGCTGAACAAATTGATCCTGCACCGCCTGCGGATACGTAAAGAGTGCGTCGTAGCCTTTGCTGTACATGGGCGCGTTGGGCCGCTTGAGCCGGTTCATCGTGAAGGAATTCCAGCCAATGTCAATGACGCCTTCAGTTCCAACCAAACGTGTGTGAATGTCGCCACCGGCACCCGTCGCCAGGTTAACACGCATGGCCAATGGGAACGACGCGTTTTTGTCTGTTTTCGGGTAATTTATCAGGGCTGTGACGAGGTCATAGGCATCACGCCCATCTTTCCAGTAATTTAGATCGCCCAGGGCGTAGATACTGGTTGGCCCCAGGCTACCTGTTACGGTATGCAGTCCCGTGAGCAGGTGAACGAATAAATCGCCTGCTACGCCGGTTCCATAATCTTTATAGTTGCGCCACCGGAAAAAGCGGACTGGGTCAAATGGTTTTTTCGGGGCGTCGCCCAGGAAGCTGGTCCAGTCGAGGTCCTTCGGGTCGACGGTGGGCGGCATGGTGTACTGCCACGCGCCGAGGGCATCGGTCCGGTCCAGAAAAGCCTCTGCTGATGTCAGTTCGCCAATATCGCCTGCTTCGTACCGTTTTTTTGCTTCGAGAACCGCCGACGCACTGGCCCGCTGACTGCCTACCTGAAATACTTTTCCCGATTTTTTATGCGCTGCGATAACTGCCTGACCTTCCTCAATATGGTGCACCATTGGCTTTTCGCAGTACACATGCTTTCCGGCATTAAGGGCAGCAATCGAGATATGGTCGTGCCAGTGATCGGGTACACAAATCAGGACAGCGTCAACGTCTTTGCGGGTCAGAATTTCGCGGTAATCGCGGGTAGTGAAAATGTCGTTTCCCCAAACTTCTTTGGCTCGCGTCAAGCGCGGATCGTATAGATCGGCTACCGCAACGACTTTCGTACCCGGCACTTTTAGGGCGCAGTTCAAGTCGAAATGGCCAATTATACCGGCTCCAATCAGAGCGAGATTAATAGTATCAGCGGCTGAACGTGGTTTAATACTTTCGATCAGACTCTCGCGGTACGTACGGGCATCGGCCTGATCCGGGATAAGCAGTGATGAGCCACCGGCCAGTAGAGCCGAGGAGCCGCCAAGTTGACGGAGAAATTTACGACGTGAATTCATAAGGGTTTAGGATCGGATTTAAGACACGCAAAATAGACAATTCTGCCTTAAAAAATCAGTATATCTTCGTCAATTCATCTACAAAATATACTCCCACCAGAGCATATTCTCGATTCGGTCATAGAGTCGGAAACCACTCTTTTCCAGCACTTTCTGCGAAGCAACGTTTTCGGCTTCTGTGTCGGCCACGATACGTTGAACACCCGGCTGCTGACCTGCCCAACTCACCAATCCGATAACCATTTCGGTCATGTAACCCTGCCGCTGAACTTTTGGATACGTACCATAGCCAACTTCAATGGTTCCGCTCTCATCGGGTTCGCCTTTAAATTTAGCTTCGGCTACAAACTGCCGCTTCTGACGGTCAATAGCCATCCACATGGTGTGGTAAAGCGGGTCGTTGGCAGAGTCCTGCAAACGCGGAATGGTGAAGTAAGAAACTATGCTCACTAATGGCTCAATCAGTTCGCGGTGGCCTTTTTTCAGACCTAAATGGTCCTCTAATTGATGGCGGTCGGCGAGGTAAAGCTGGAGTTGATGAAGTGACAGGGGAATCAGCGTTAGTCGGGGTGTCTCGATCATGGCAAAATCGGTCAGATCTGCCCCTCGCTGACGCTCCAGCCGCCATCGACCGTTAGCACTTGACCCGTGGTGAATGCAGAGTGATCGGACATGAAATAAACCGCTGCCCCGTCCAGATCGTCAGGGTGGCCAATACGTCCCCCATCGAGCGGTTGCTTGGTTTTGGTGAACGCCAGAATGGTATCGTCTTCAGTAGCCCGCTGGGCCATTGGCGTTTCGACCAGAGCCGGTGCCAGTACGTTAACCCGGATGTTGTCGTTGGCATAGTAAGCAGCCACCGACTTCGTGAAGCCAATAACTGCCGATTTCATGGCCGCATACGCATGAGTCGCAAAATACGTTGGCGAAGGGCGCGATCCCAGCACAGAACCCATGTTCAAGATGACACCACCGCCACCCTGCGCCCGAAAGGTTCGCACCGCTGCCTGATTTGACAGCATTAGTGACGTCAAATTAAGATTGACGGTGTAATTCCAGCCATCGAGCGTAATATCATGAAGCGGGCCATCGCCGAACCGTCGGCCACTGCCACCCGCTACGTGATACAGACCATCGAAACCACCAAATATTTGCTGGCACAAGGCAATAGCTTTAGGGGCCGTTTGCGGGTCAGACGCATCACCCGACATCGCCAGGCCGTTGCCATCGAGTTGCTTCTCGGCTAATGTGCAACTTTCGGAATTTCGTCCGACGACAACCACTTGCGCGCCTTCCCGCACGAACGCCATTGCAGCCGACAGGCCCATGCCCGTCGTGCCACCAATAACCACGATTTTTTTAGTTTCTAACCACATTCTGTTCAAACGAAATAAACATTATGAAACCTACACAAACCATAGTGGTCTGATACGGGGTATTTTGGGGCTAATATATGCCTAATCTTGATTGTCTGTAGGCCTACAATTTATAATTTGCGAAATGAAGAACGGGATGGATTTTTTCGGATGTCTGTCCATTACAAAAAGGCACTTGTTCATAAGCGTTCGATTTACCACGTAGCAGAACGTTGCTGAAGGCGCACAGCATGAGGTTGGCCGGATGGTCGTAAACAGTAGGTTTGGGTGTTTTTTTCATTTACTGTATAATTTCTCAAACGCCTGAATTCCCTTTCCTTCATGTCTCAATCCATAACCCGTCGTCAAACGCTGGCCACCCTTACAGCCTCCGTTGGTGCATCCTTCTCCCCTGCGTCAGCGCTATCTGAATCAGCGTCAATATCCCCAACGGCTCGATCACCTTTCACGATTTGCCTGAATATGAGCACCATTCGGGGACATAAACTCGGATTCGTGAAAGAATTGGAGACGGCTTCCAAAGCGGGTTTTCGGTCGGTCGAAATCTGGATTGATACGTTCCAGGAGTATTTGAAAAACGGTAGAACGGTAGCCGATGCCCGCAAACGATTGGGTGATCTGGGAATTACTGTCGAAAATACCATTGGCTTCGCCCCCTGGATTATTGATGATGAAGCCGCCCGCACTAAAGGTGTTGACCAGCTTAAACGGGAAATGGAATTACTGGCACAGATTGGTTGCAAGCGCGTGGCGACTCCGCCCGTGGGAGCACAATCGCCGGGAAGCCCGAAAATTGACCTGTATAAAGCCGCCGAACGGTATCGCGCTATTCTGGACTTAAGCGATCAAACGGGCGTGGTGCCGCAGTTGGAATTGTGGGGTTTTTCGCCGAACCTGAACCGGCTGAGCGAAGTCATGTTCATCGCTATTGAGAGCGGTCATCCGTCGGCGCGGGTGCTGCTGGACATTTATCATCTTTACAAAGGCGGCTCGGGCGCGGTAAGTTTGCCGCTGGTAGGAAAGTCGGCCGTTGAGGTCTTTCACGTCAACGATTACCCGGCAACGTTAACGCGCGAAAAAATTACCGATGCCGACCGTGTCTTTCCCGGCGACGGCGTTGCGCCGATTAAAGATACGCTGAAACAGATTAAGCGTATGGATCAGCCGATTGTCCTTTCCTTAGAGGTATTTAACAAAACGTATTACGCGCAGGATGCTCAAATAGTGGCTAATACGGCCATGACGAAGATGAAAGCGATGGTGACAGGAGTTTAATAGATAGTCAGGAATTGTCAGGGTTGGTCAAGAGTTGCCAGTGGGAGCTACGTATTGCTCACAACTCTTGACCAATCCTGACCATACTTGACAACCTTTGACTACCCTTAAAACGCCCAGGCCATCAGGCCACCATCGACCGAAATAGTCTGGCCGGTCACGTAGCCTGATGCGGGCATACTCAGGAACGAAACCACCGAGGCTACCTCCTCCGGTTCGCCGATGCGGTTCATGGGTGTCCGTTTCAGAATGCCCGCTAACTTGTCGGGGTTGGTCAGCACGGGCGTTGCGAGGGGCGTTTTGATATACCAGGGTGCGACAGCGTTAACCCGGATACCGTCGGGTGCCCATTCCACCGCAAGATTGCGTGTCAATTGCAGCATGGCGGCCTTGGTCATGCCGTAGAGCGACCCGCTGCTGGTATGCGCCAAGCCCGATACCGACGAAACAAATATCAGTTTGCCATTTCCCGATGCTTTCAGCAATGGATACGAAGCCTGGCTCAGTTCATACGCCGAACGCAGGTTTGTGTTTAGTACGTGTTCGTAATCAGCCGCGCTATAATCGGCAGTGGGTTTACGGATATTCGTTCCGGCATTATTGACCAGAATATCAAAGCTACTCCATGTTGTTTTTACAGCATTTATAATCTCGATGACCGCGCCCGGCTGGCTCACATCGGCGGCTATTCCCTCGACAGTATGGCCCTGCTGTCGATACTCGCTTAGTTGATGTTGAAGCAGCGTATTGTCACGAGCCACCATAAATACAGCCGCGCCGAGGTCCAGAAACTGCCGGACAATTGCTTCGCCGATTCCTTTGGTACCGCCCGTTACGAGCGCACGTTGGCCGTTAAGTGACCAGAGTGATTGTTTCATAAATATGAAATAGGTGAATGGCTATTGGCAATGACTATTCGTAAACCTACGGATCAGGCCCTTTGTAATCCGCCTGTTCACCACTAATTTTAACGATTCTCCAAACTAAACGTATTCTCATGAATAAACGAATCGGTTTGTTAGCCGGACTTACACTCTCACTGAGTGTCGTGCTGGCGCAAAACAAGCCAAAACCAGAGGACGTGCAGACATTCACGCTCAAAAACGGCATGAAATTCATGGTTCTTGAAGACCATTCGATTCCCAACGCCAATTTTTATTCATTCTGGAAAGTCGGTTCTCGTAATGAAGTGCATGGTATTACGGGCCTGTCGCATTTTTTTGAGCACATGATGTTCAACGGAGCCAAAAAATATGGTCCCAAGCAATTCGACCGGGTGATGGAAGCCAACGGCGGCTCGAACAACGCATACACCACCGAAAACACAACCGTTTATACCGACTGGTTTCAGAGTGGTGCTCTCGAAACAATTTTCGACCTCGAAGGCGACCGTATCCGCGATCTCGCCATCGACTCGGCCATGGTTGAGAGTGAGCGGGGAGTGGTTCTATCGGAACGTAGTACAGGCTTAGAAAACAGCAACTATCGGGTTATCAGCGAACTGGTGCAGTCGGTGGCGTTTGTCGAGCATCCATATATGTTCCCGGTTATCGGCTTCGAGTCGGACATTAAAAAATGGACGCAGGCCGATCTCGAAACGTACTTTAAAACGTACTATTCGCCTAATAATGCGGTGGCCGTTGTGGTTGGCGACGTAACGCCCGCTCAGGTAAAGAAATTTGCGGAGCAATACCTCGAAACCATTCCCGCCCAGAAATTACCCGACAGCCTGCGTACCGTGGAGCCTGCGCAAAACGGCGAACGGCGGGCGACGACCTATAAAGACGTAGCGACACCCAATATTCTGCTGGCTTACCATACACCCGCTACGAAACACCCCGATTATTATGCCCTCGATCTGTTGAGTGGCATTTTGAGCACGGGAAATTCCTCGCGTTTAGTCAAATCATTAGTGCTCGACTCGACCATCGCGTCGCGGGTGTCGGCAAATGTCGAACTCTCATTCGACCCCAGCCTGTTTTCGATTTATGCCATTGCCGCAAGTGGTATTTCGGCTGAGCAGTTGGAGAAATCGGTACTGAATCAGGTCAATAAAGTTATCAACGATGGCATTACGGACGTTGAGTTGCAGAAACTCAAAAACCAGAAGTTGATGGAGTTTTATCGGACCATGGAAACCATTAACGGAAAAGCCAATTCGCTGGGCACGTATGAATTATATTTCGGCGATTACAGAAAACTCTACGAAGCCCCGTCACTCTACGAAAAAGTGACTAAAGAGGCCATTCAGCGCGTAGCGAAAACGTACCTCACTGCCCGGAATCGCACCGTTGGTTACCTCTTGCCGGAACCTAAGACAAACCCAGCAAGAAACAATTGATCTTTTCAACATATACACACAGAAATACCGAGCTACGCGCTGAAAGATATGTGTATAGGATTAAATAAAACTTTACTAATGAGATATATAGCATTAATTTTTACGGCTCTGCTCATGGCAGGCTCGTCATTGGCCCAGACGTTTAAAGTGCCGCCGTATCAGAAGTTTAAACTCAAAAACGGTCTGACAGTCTATCTGATGGAGCAGCATGAAGTGCCCCTGATCAACGTCTCGACGGTATTTGATGCGGGGGCTGTGCAGGATGGAAATCGGTACGGACTCGCCAACATGTCAGCCGATGCGTTGCTGTTCGGCAGTTCTAAATATACGAAGTCACAACTGGAAGAAAAAACGGAGTACGTCGGGGCCAGTATTGATACGTATGCGGGCAAAGAGGTAGCTAAATTATCCGCTTCTTTTGCCGTGAAGGATCAGGATTTACTGTTCGATATTATTCAGGATGTGATGACCAAACCCACCTTCGATCAGGCGGAGTTTGATAAGTACAAGCAGCGGCAATTGCTTCAGTTAACCCAGCAAAAAGAAAGTCCGCGCAGCGTAGTGAACTCGTATTTTAATCAGTTTATGTACGCCGGTCATCCCTACGCGAACCCACTCACCGGTACGCCAACAGCCGTTTCGGCGGTTGCGGCAGGCGATGCGCGACAGTTTTACCAGAAAAACTACACCACCGACCGGGCAGCCATCGCCATTGTGGGCGATTTCAATACGGCAGCCATGAAAAAACGCATTACCGATCTGTTCGGGAGTTGGAAAACAGCATCAGCCACGTCACCCGCCCTGACCGAGCCATCGTTATCATTTGCGGGAAGCAGGGTGTTGCTGGTCAATAAAGATGATGCCCGCGAAACAACGTTTTTAATCGGTGGTAAGGGTATTCGGCAAAGCAGCCCCGATTTCATTCCGGTTACGGTGGTGAACACGATTTTGGGCGGCCGGTTTACCTCCTGGCTGAATGATGCGTTGCGCGTCAACTCGGGCCTGACGTACGGAGCCGGTAGTCGCTTCGGGACGTATCGTCAGAGTGGCACATTTGCAATTTCGACCTTTACGAAAGTCAGCACGACAACACAGGCAATCGACATGGCTTTACAGGTTCTCGACAGCCTGCATCGAACCGGTATTGACGAAAAAACGCTGACATCGGCCAAAAACTATGTAAAAGCTGATTTTCCGCCCCGCTACGAATCGGCAACAGAACTGGCAAACCTGCTAACCGATATGTTCAGTCTGGGTTTCGACGAATCGTTCATCAATAATTTTCAGAAGAACGTCGATGGCCTGACTGTTGCCAGAACGCGCCAGATTATCGACCAGTATTTCCCGAAAAATAATCTTCAATTTGTGCTGATTGGTAAAGCGGACACCATTCGGGACAAGGTGAAAAAATACGGAACTATCACCGAGAAAGAAATAAAAACTGACGGGTTTTAAATCAATCAAACACAGAGACACGGAGTATACGAAGACGATTTGCAAGGCAGATTTCTTTGTGCACTCCGTGTCTCTGTGTTCAAATTCCTTTACCTTTGCCCCTGAGTTTTCGGTGCCTGATGCTGCTTCATGGTAGCTTTCACGGCTTAAAAGGGAATCCCGTGTGATACGGGAGCTGTCCCCGCAACTGTAAGTCTTCTAAAAATCGGTTCATTCTACGTAGCCACTGTGCTGATTATCAGTGCGGGAAGGCCCGAACCGACAAGACGAGCCAGGAGACCTGCCGACGACCATCCGTTGTTCTGGCGTTCGGAGGAAACGCCCCAACCGCGTGCCATTGTAGCACACACTTTTTAGATTGATTGTGGAAACGAGAACCCTTCATTGGTGGGTATCGGCTCTGTTTGTTGGCTTATTACCGGCTTACAACAGTTTCGCGCAAACCGATTCATCGGCGATTCAATCGAATCGTTCGGGAATGGTTGTGTCGCTGTCGGCGGTGACGGTGCGGGCAATTGCGCCTGAACGATTTCTGGCCGGGCAAAAACTTCAGCGCATCGACTCAGCTACAATTCGCCAGTTTCAATTTGGCTCGCTCACCGATTTGCTGGCGTTCAATACGCCCCTTGCGTTCAAAAATTACGGTCCCGGTCAGTTGGCTACAGTTTCGTTTCGGGGAACATCGGCCAGTCATACAGCAGTACTCTGGAATGGGATCAACATCAACCAGCCTAATCTGGGCCAGAGCGACTTTTCGACGTTGCCCGTTGCCGGTTTCGACCGATTATCGGTACAATATGGCTCCTCGGCATCTGTAGTTGGGTCCGATGCGGTGGGCGGCAGTATTTTACTGGGCAGTACTCCTTCGTGGAAACCCGGTATTCAGGCAACATTTGGGCAACAGATCGCCAGTTTTCAAAATAACCAGACGCAGATTGGCCTTCTATATGCAACCGGAATTGGCGAAAACTGGAAGCTATCGGGCAAGACATTTGTCTACCGGAACCAGTTCAACAATGCCTATCCGTACACAGAACGCCGAAATTACTTTGTCGAACCAACCACAACCGCACAGCGCGGCTTAGTACAGGACCTATATTTCCTGCACAAAAGCGGACGACAGTTCAGCGTCAACGTCTGGGCGACAGATAACGATTTGATTGCTACACCCCAGGACACTATTGCCCGCGAACGCACCCGAACCCAATCAGCCCGATTCCTGACAACGTATGAATCAAACAACTTGACCCTCAGATTGGGGTGGATTCATGACGTACTCGATTATGCCAAAGGAAATTTTAATGCGCCCAGCCATACCCAAACTGACCGGTTCATTAGCCGGGCCGAACGGGAATTTGCCTTGCTGCCGCCGAAAGCTAACGTCTCTTTAAATCTGCGCCTTGGGGGCGAGTGGTCGCATTACCGCACCCGCACGGATGGTTACGGCGGGCAACTAATTGAGGAAGACCGGGGCGATTTGTACGCGTTGCTACGGCTACAAACAACCCGTTGGCTCGTGTCAGCCAACATTCGGCAGGCGTTTGTAACCCGCTTCGATCCACCACTAACTCCCTCATTGGGAGCTGAATACCAATTGGTGAAGCATAGCCGCTTTGCTCTGACAGCAAAAGGAGCCGTTAGCCGCAGTTACCGCGTACCAACGCTTAACGAGCGCTACTGGATTGAGTTGGGTAATCCAAACCTGCTGCCCGAAAGTGGATTTAATCTGGAAGCCGGACTCGCTGCAAGCCTTGTCTTCAGTGATCATCTCACGTTAACGGCTGAAGCGACGGCTTACCGAAACCGTGTCGACAATTGGACGTACTGGAATCCGGCGGCCAACTACCACGTCGAAAATTTACAATTGGTGCTGGCTCGCGGGGGCGAGCTGACTACATCGCTGGCTTATGTCCGTAATGGCTGGCGGGCGGGTTTGCGGCTCGGTTACGGCCTTACGCGCTCATCGCAGGAACGGGCATTTGATGCCTATTCGCAGGATATTATCGGTAAACAACTGCCGTATGTGCCGGTGCATACGGGAACACTCAACACCTATGTGCAACGGGGTCAAACGCGCCTGACCGTGCAAACGCAGGCCACATCACGCCGATACATCACATTCGACAATAGCCAGTTTTTCAACGGCGTTATGCTGACGAATGTGCTGATCGAACATACCGCAACGCTGGGACCGGTGCCCATTCGGGTGCAGGGTCAGGTCAATAATGTGTTCGACGCACTTTCGTTCAGCGTGAAACGAAATGCACTGCCGGGCCGAAACTGGGCACTCAATCTGTTTATAAATTTTCCATCCAATACGTAATGAAGCATCTATTAATGAATCGAATCGCGCTTGGCCTGCTGGCATTGAGCGTCTGGAATTGCAAAACCTCTGATCCCGAACCAACGCCTTATGAATCAGGCGTATATATCCTTAATGCCGGTAATTTTTCCAGCAATAACGGCACGGTTTCGTTTCTGCCACGCACGGGAAACACAGTGGCGACGAATATTTTTCAGGCTGCCAACCCGTCTTTATCGTTGATTGGCGGGGTACAGGGCTATACAGAAGTAAATGGCAAAGGCTTGATTTTGGTCGATAATAGTACTCCCGGACAGGATAAAGTCGAGATTATAGAAGTTGGCACGTTCAAGTCCCGTGCTACGTTGAAAACGCCGGATATTGAAAATCCGCGTCAGGTGATTCAGGCGGGGCAAAACAAAGCGTATGTTAGTTGCTGGGATATTTCAGGAAATTTTTCAAACGGTACGTTCTACAAAGACCCCGGCTACATTGCCGTTGTCGATCTAAACACCAGCACAGTTGTTAAAAAAACCCCGGCGGTGAAAGGGGTCGAGCGCATGGTGCTTGTGGGTAGTGAAGTCTTTGTGGGAAGCAATACTTATAGTGGCGACAAAACACTGCTAATCATCGATGCCAACACGGATGAGGTGAAACAACGTATCGATTTTGGCGTGGCCCCGGAGCCAATTGCCCTCGACGCCGATGGGAAATTGTGGATTCTGGCGGGTAAAGAAATGGTTCAGATTGACCCGCAAACCCGGTTAGTTGCCAAACGATTAACGTTTGCTACTACGCCCGGTTCCATAACCATTGGCACCGACAAACGAACATTTTATTACACGCTGAGTGGAAAAACGTACCGTTTTATGACAAGTGCAACGACCGCAGTTGGTAGTCTGGTTCTTCCGCGTTCGTTCAGTGCGCTGGGCATCGACCCGCAAACGAAACAAATTTATGGAAGCGTCATTCCCTCCTATGCCCAGGCGGGTTACGTCGTGCGCTATCGGGAAGATGGTGCGCTGATTGACTCGATCAGGGCCGAAATTGCCCCGTCAGGGTTTTACTTCCGATGAGTCTACAGCAGGCCATAATGAATTGGAGCGGGGGTAAAGATTCAGCCCTCGCCCTGTATCACAGCCTCCGGTCGGGTCTTTGGGACATTCGTAGTTTACTGACCAGCGTCAATGACGACTATGGACGCATCAGTATGCATGGCGTTCGGACGGAGTTGTTAACCGCTCAGGCCGAACGCATTGGCATTCCGGTGCAGATGTTACGATTATCCGGTAATGTGTCGATGGATGAATACAATGCCCGGATGCAGCAAACACTTCAACCCATTCAGGAACAAGGCATTACGCATTCAATTTTCGGCGATATTTTCCTGGAAGACCTTCGCCAGTATCGCGAGAGCCAGTTGGAGCAAGTACATCTCACGGGCAGCTTTCCACTCTGGCAACGTAACACAACCGAATTGATTCATGAATTTGTAGATCTGGGCTTCCGGGCTGTACTTATCTGCGTAAATGAGAAACACCTGAGTTCCGATTTTCTGGGCCGTGAGTTGGATTTAGACTTACTCAAAGACCTGCCCAAAACCATTGATCCGTGTGGCGAAAACGGAGAGTATCATTCGTTTGTCTACGACGGCCCTCTCTTTTCCAGCCCTGTATCGTTTCTGAAAGGCGAAACCGTTCGGCGAGATTACTCTCCGTCGGGCAGTGTCGACTGCCACACCGATACGTCTGATTTAAACTGGGATACAGGATTTTGGTATCAGGACTTGCTGCTTGAGACGCAAAGTGTATTGTGATTTGGCCTAAAAAAGTCGCGCAGAAATCATTTCTGCGCGACTTTTTTAGGCGTGAAAAAATGGGTGTATTAGAACAGCCGTCCGACAAAAATCAGCAATATGGCTCCACCCACCGAAATGAGCAGGTTCATAACCAGGCCATCATTATCGGGGTTATTTCCAAGCCGTCGGGCAACGAAACCCCCAACCAGCCCACCAACTATACCCAGCAAAATATTAATGAGCATCGAATTATGACTGTCCATAATTCGGCTGGCAATGAAACCGGCCAATCCGCCGATTAAAATAGAATACAGAAATCCCATACGATTAAGAGTTTAAGGTCTGCCAAAGCGGCACTGCAATTCTACAGAAAAGGAATCATTCTTAGATTATGGCAAGATAAATTTGATTAAAAAGCATGAATGTCAATGGGTATAAATACGAAACAAAATCATTTTACAGATAGATGTCTATTCGATAGATTAACAGCCAGTTCTCTCCCGTACGGGACCAACTATATGACTTACTTATCTTTATTGAAACGCTTCCCGTTTTCCCGTCGGGCAATTGCTCTCTCTGCAGCCGGACTGCTGGTTGGCGGAGCGTTTGTTGGAGCATATCAAAATCGAAATCTCAGCGCGGCTTCCGATACGTATCTGACAAAATTGTTTGCTCAACTGAGCGACGATGACAAGCGCGACCCGAAATATGCTGTTGGTAGTTTGAACGTGGCTCCGGGACTGGAAGCGACACTCTTTGCCGCCGAACCAATGCTGACCAATCCGACCGACATCGACGTGGACGCGCGGGGTAGGGTTTGGGTTTGTGAAGCGTATAACTACCGACCCGCCGTAAACGGGAACCCAACCCGCAAAGAGGGGGACCGTATTGTTATTCTGGAAGATACCAACGGCGACGGCAAAGCCGACATCACCAAGGTATTTTATCAGGACCCCAGCATTGAGTCGCCACTCGGCATTTGGGTGCAGGGCAACAAAGTTATCGTATCCGACAGCCCGAACGTTTGGGTGCTAACCGACGAAAACGGCGACGATAAAGCAGATAAAAAAGAGTTGCTCTTTACCGGTATCGGTGGTGAGCAGCACGATCATGGTATGCATACATTCGTATTCGGGCCAGACGGCAAATGGTACTTCAATTTTGGTAATGCGGGAGAGCAACTCCTTGATAAAGACAATCAACCCGTAATTGACATTGTTACCGGAAAAGCTATAAACAAGCAGAATTTCAAGCAGGGCATGGTATTCCGGTGTGATCCCGATGGAAAGAATGTGGAGCTACTGGGCCAGAATTTTCGCAATAACTACGAAGTAGCCGTCGATTCGTATGGAACTCTCTGGCAGTCGGATAACGACGACGATGGTAACAAAGGCGTCCGGATTAACTACGTCATGGAGGGTGGTAACTACGGTTATACCGACGAAATTACGGGTGCTGGCTGGCAGGCAAATCGGGAAAACATTGAACCAGAAATTCCCCGTCGCCACTGGCACCTGAACGACCCCGGCGTAATACCGAACCTACTCCAGACGGGTGCTGGCTCGCCAACGGGCATTATCGTTTATGAAGGCAAATTGTTGCCCGAAGTCTTTCATAATCAGGTGATTCACTGCGATGCCGGTCCGAACGTAGTACGGTCATATCCGGTGCAGAAAGATGGTGCGGGTTACAAAGCCGAAATTGTGAACGTACTGGAAGGTGCTCGTGACCAGTGGTTTCGCCCCGCCGACGTGTGCGTAGCGCCCGATGGTTCGCTTATCATTGCTGACTGGTATGACCCCGGCGTAGGTGGGCACCAGGCCGGCGATCAGAACCGGGGCCGTGTGTATCGCATTGCACCCCCGAACTCGCCCTACACCATACCGAAAGTAGATGTTTCCACTACCGACGGTGCCATTGAAGCGTTGCAAAGCCCGAATATGTCGATCCGATATACCGGTTGGCAGAAACTTCGCGGAATGGGCGGGAAAGCAGAGAAATCATTAGCGAAGCTCTACAAAGCATCGGACAATCCAAGAATGCAGGCGCGTGCCCTTTGGTTGCTGAGCAAACTCGACAAAGGTCAAAAATACATCGAAACTGCGCTGAAAAGTGGTAATCCCGATTTGCGAATTACCGCACTGCGCGCTGCCCGCGAACTTAAAACGGATATTATCCCCTATCTGAAGCAATTAGCAAATGACCCGGAACCACAGGTTCGCCGGGAGGTTGCGATTGCCCTGCGTCTGAACAAGTCCTCTGAGGCACCAGCTTTGTGGGCACAGGTTGCCAGCCAGTACGATGGCAAAGATCGCTGGTATCTGGAAGCGCTGGGCATTGGAGCGGAAGGCAATTGGGATAGTTATTACACGGCCTGGGTGAAACAAATGAACGGTGATCCGCTCGCTAATGCTGGTGGCCGGGATATTGTCTGGCGTGCCCGAACAAAAGAATCTATACCGATGCTGGCTAAACTGGCGGGGGACCCATCGGTTGACTTAAGCCAGCGGTTGCGCTATTTCCGCGCGTTTGATTTCAATCCTGGAGCAACCGAAAAATCGAATGCCTTATTAAGCATTTTACAGGCTAACAACGGCTCTACAGACGTAACAAAACTGGCTCTGCGCCATCTCGACCCTGCTTTCGTTAAAAACTCGCCGGTGGCTACAAATGCGCTCAATAAACTTATGGGCGACGTATATGGAACACCGGAGTACGTTGAACTCGTAACGCGTTATGAGCCTGTTTCCGAAAACGCCAACCTAAGAAAATTGGCTATCCAAAAAGCAATGGATGGTATGGGGCGCGATGCTGCCCGTCAGTTGCTCAAGCAACAGGGTGGACCTATGGTCTGGGAAGTTGTTAATGGAAAGGATAACGAGGCTGCTACAAATATGTTAGTTGCCCTGCGTCGCGTTGGCAACAAGGAATCCATTGACATATTGAAAACGGTTGCTTTAGATGACAAACGACCAACGGCATTACGTCGGGAAGCCACGCGGTCGCTGGGTGGAAGCATGGAAGGCGAAGATTTGATTATTGGTCTGTTAAAATCCGGTGATATTAAAGGCGACCTTAAAATGGCTGCCGTTCAGGGAGTAAGCGGGGCATGGCGCAAAAATATCCGTACGCAGGCTGCCAGTTTCCTCGATGGTGTGCCGGGAGCTGAAGGAAAAAAACTCCCCGGCATGAATGAGTTGCTGGCCTTGAATGGCGATGCGACAAAGGGAGTTAACGTATTTAAAAATAATTGTTCGATTTGTCATCAAGTTAACAGTGATGGCATGGATTTTGGACCTAAACTTTCAGAAATTGGCTCTAAACTTCCCAAAGAGGGCCAGTACTTAGCGATTCTTCACCCTGATGCAGGGATTAGTTTTGGATATGAAGGCTGGGAAGTTAAGTTTAAGGACGGTAGTTCTATGACGGGTATTGTGTCCAGCAAAACTGAAACGGATTTGCAAATGAAATTTCCAGGTGGTGTCGTGCAGAACTACAAAATGGCCGATGTGGTCTCCATGAAGCAGATGGACTCATCCATGATGCCATCGGGTCTGCAGGAAGCAATGAGCACACAGGAGTTGGTCGATCTGGTCGAGTATTTAGCAAGCCTGAAAAAGAAATAATCCTGAACGTAGTAAATGGCAGATTCTCAGGTAGTAAGTAAAAATACTGATAATCAGCCATTTACCGCTTAGTAACTCACTACTTATTACTAAATTATAATGCAACGACGCAGTTTTGTGAAATCAACGGTCGGATTGGCAGGTGCCGCCGTTACGAGTGAATCAGTAGGTGGCAACTGGCATTCGCAGCCTGCTTCTCTGGCTAAAAATAATTTCAAACTTAAGTATGCCCCACACTTTGGCATGTTTGAAAACAGCGCCGGCAAAGACCCCATCGACCAGCTAAAGTTCATGGCCGACATGGGTTTTACGGCGTTGGAAGACAATGGGATGATGGCGCGCGACCCGGCCCTGCAAACTAAAATAGGCGAAGAGATGGCCCGGCTCGGTATGACCATGGGCGTGTTCGTACTTGAGAAAGGCGGAAATTCACAGAATACGCTTGCCGCCGGGAAGTCCGAATTCATTGATATTTTCCTGAACGGGTGTCGAAAAGCTGTTGAAACGGCAAAACGGGTCAATGCTAAATTTACGACGGTTGTTCCAGGCGATTTTGAGCGAAATCTCCCCATCGGTATTCAGACAGGCCACGTAATTGATGCGCTTCGCCGGGGGGCCGATATCCTTGCACCCGCCGGATTGATGATGGTACTCGAACCTCTGAGCGACTCACCTAACCTGTTTCTGCGCACCTCCGACCAGACGTATGAAATTTGCCGGGCTGTCAACAGCCCGTTCTGCAAGGTGCTATTTGACATTTATCACATGCAGAAGAATGAGGGGCATATTATACCTCATATTAACTGGTGCTGGAGCGAAATCGGTTACTTTCAGATTGGCGATAATCCTGGACGTAATGAACCAACTACCGGCGAAATCAACTATAAAAACATATTCAAGCATATTTACCAGAAGCAGAAGGAAGCGGGCCGCGAGTATATTTTTGGCATGGAACACGGTAAATCGCAGAAAGGTAAAGAAGGCGAAGTCGCACTCATCAAGGCTTATGTAGACTCGGATAGTTTTTCGGTATAAGTCGCTATTGAACACATAATAAATGGGTAATCAACGGTCGTATTGATCCATTTGATCACCCATTTATTATGTGTTCAGTGTCTTTTTTAGAGAACTACAACCGAGTTCTCCTCGCTCGAGATACCGCTGGCTACGTATTTGTCGGCAGCCCAGTCGTTTGTCCATGTTGTGCCGTCCAGAATATAGCGGTATTGATACTCGCCACCAACGGGAAGCTCAACCGTCGTTTTGTACGACCCGTCTTTTTGTTTTTTCAACGCTTGCGCACTGGCGTCCCAACCGTTAAACTCACCGGCCAAAGCGACCGTTTTAGCACCATTGGCGGCTTCAGCCGACAATTCAAACGTTACTTTTGCAAGAGGCTTGCTTTTCAGAAATTGTTTGGCAACTGCCATAGAAGTCTACTATTTGATTTTCATTGCAAAATTATAATACAAAAATGATAATAACATAATTGTCAGTACATTACATATATATATTCTTAAAATAGTTAAAATAAATAGAGCGTAATTTATACTTCTGTTTCTAAAAAACGTCCTATTTTACAGACATGACATAAGCTATAGTTCGATCCGCAAATTAGAAATGAGCTTGTAAATTAGCGGGCACTGTACATTCGGTATTCTTTGGTCCAGTGCCAAACACCCTGAAGTGCGATGAGGCAGAAAAATGCGTACTCAATACCGACTAATTTCACGCCTTTTACAAAGTACATATACGTGCTGATGATGTCAATGGCAAGCCAAATCCACCAGCATTCTAATTTTTTGTGAATCATCATAAACGTCCCAACGATACTCATTACGCTCGTGAAGGAATCCAGAAATGGAAAAGCACTCGGTTTATTGAACACCAGTGGAAACAATGTGTGTAGGTTTTGCGCGAACAAACCGAGTACACCCGTTGCCGCTACACCGCCAATTAGTGAAAAAGTAAGTTGCTGACCAGTCAGGCGTGTGATACGAAGTTCATTATGTTGATCAGCCTCATAGCCAGTAGGGTGAGTCCATCGCCACCATCCCTGTAGATACGTAACAAAGAAAAACACTTGCAAGAACATATCCGGGTAGAGCTGTACCTGATAGAAAAGAAAGAAGAACAGTACAACACTGAATACGGCAATAGGCCAGGTCCAGACATTGGCGCGGGCTGCCAGCCAGGTTGCAACTCCGCCACTCACAACGCCAAAAAATTCGAGGTAACTCATGGGATAGTCCCACACTGTAAAGAAAATTGTATGGATGTCAAAGAGATCGGTCATGTAAAATTCGACGGCTGTGCTTATAGGACGCGAAAGTACGGATTAACCAATTGGCTGAACTTTTTACTTTATGGTAATTTCTAACTCTATAGTCGCGTATTATCGGATCAATTGTTAAAAATTCCCAACAAACGTTAAAAACCTTTCCCTTCCGGGAAAAAGCCCGCTCATTTGCCTGACACAAAACCGGACAAATGAAACATATACTACTGCTCACACTCCTTTGGAGCAATTTTCAAGCTGTCGCGCAAACTACCCGGCTCGAAGACCTTTGTCAAATTTTCCACCTACCCGACGGCAAAGACACAACGACGTTCATTGTGTTTGGTGGTAAAGCAGACCTAAAAGTTAAAAAGCCACTGTTTCTATTTCGACAGGGGTCTTTGCCCACACCGTTTATTTTGTCGGATAGCGGTAAGTATTACCTGCTAACTCCATTCCGCATGCGAGATTATAAGGATGAATACCATTTTGTCATCATTCAAAAGCCCGGTGTTCGACTGGTATCCACACAATCGTTCATGGATGATTACCAAACAAGAAATGGAGGTTCTGTTGATAATGAACGGTTTTTCAGTAAAAAGTACTTAGCTAACAACTACCGTGAACGCTACGTCGATCAATGCGATAAGGTCATCAATTTCCTTGTCACGCAGCCGTGGGTGGATACTAAGAAGGTCGTTTACTGTGGCGGTTCTGAGGGCTTTACGGTTGGTGCTGATTTAGTGGGTAACCGAAATAAACGAGTTACGCACACCATTCTGTCTTCAGGGAAACAGGGGCGTCGGTTTGAGGTTATGATTCATCAACTACGTGAACGCGTCGAGAGTGGAGAAACGAGGCCAGAAGAAGGTCAAAGGCAAATAGACGAATTGTACACAGTTTGGGAGGATATTAACAATAACCCAACGGCAGTTGATAAGAATTATGGCGATACGTATCGTGCTTGGTTTTCTTTTTCTCAACCGACGTTGCCCAACCTGCTTAAAATCAATACGCCATTATACATTGCTTATGGAACTGCCGATAAAGAGATGGCCCCAAGTTTAGATACCCTGCCATTAGAATTTATTGCCCGGGGTAAGAAGAATTTAACTTTGAAACCCTATCACGACCACGATCATCAGTTTTTTAAAATGAAGCGGGACGCGTCAGGCAGAATAATCGACAAAGAGTATCGGGGTGATGAGGTAGCGAAAGATTGGATGGAATGGCTCCGTAAAACGCCTGCCCGAACTTCTTTAAAATAATTTTTTCATTTCTCCTAACTATTCTCTACTTTTGCACTCCCAAACTCAGAGCATCGAGTCAACGACATACGAGGGTGAAGGTCCGCTAAGATCTATACGATTTAGCAGAAACCACATCTGACTTTTTAGCAAACAAACTTTGCAACGCATCGTTTTGTCTGCCATTGAAGGTCAGGTGCTGCGCGCCCGACCTTTTTTTATGCCGTTTTCGGACCTGATTGTTAAGCATATATAGGATTCGTCCGATTATTTGCCTACCTTTGCGGCCCGATTCGGAGAGACTGAGTTGGAAAATTAAGTACCTATTTTTTACCTGCTTACTTTAAACAAACACAAATGTCTGGTTTAATTGGCAAGAAAATCGGGATGACCAGCGTGTACAATGCGGACGGGCAGGCTCTGGCATGTACAGTGATTGAGACGGGTCCCTGTGTCGTAACTCAAGTCCGTAGCGTCGAGAAAGATGGCTACAAGGCTGTGCAACTGGGTTATGGCGATAAGAAAGAAAAGCACAGTAACAAGCCGGAGATGGGCCACTTCAAAAAAGCAGGCACCACACCCAAGCGCAAACTGGTTGAATTCAAAGAATTCGAGAAAGAGCTTAACCTGGGCGAAACTCTTACGGTAGCCGATGTATTTACTGAAGAAGACTTCGTTGACGTAGTCGGAACAGTGAAAGGTCGTGGTTTCCAAGGCGTTGTGAAACGTCATGGATTCGCTGGTGTCGGCGGTCAAACGCACGGTCAGCATAACCGGGGTCGTCACCCAGGTTCGATTGGTGCCTGCTCGTTCCCGTCGCGCGTATTTAAAGGTATTCGTATGGGCGGTCGCATGGGCGGCAACCGCGTGAAGGTGCAAAACCTGCGTATTCTGCGTATCCTGCCTGAGCAAAACCTGCTCGTTGTTAGCGGTTCGATTCCTGGAGCCAAAAATTCATACGTTATTATCGAGAAGTAGGTCATGGAAGTAATCGTATATAACAGCAAAGGCGAGGACACAGGCAAAAAGGTCACGCTTCCGGAAGAGGTTTTCGGTATCGAACCGAATCAGCACGCGATTTATCTCGACGTGAAACAATACTTAGCCAATCAACGGCAAGGAACGCACAAAGCGAAAGAGCGTGCTGAAAACGCCCACTCAACTCGTAAACTGAAGAAGCAGAAAGGCACAGGTGGTGCTCGCGCTGGTAGCGCGAAGTCGCCGGTCATGATTGGTGGTGGTACTATTTTCGGCCCCCGCCCCCGCGACTATAGCTTCAAACTGAATAAAAAAGTGAAATCGCTTGCCCGTCAGTCAGCTTATGCTGTAAAGGCGAAGGCTGAAAAGATCTCGGTCATTGACAACATCACCTTAGAAGCACCCCGCACGAAAGATTACATTCAGTTCCTGAACGACCTGAACGTAACGGGCCGCAAAACGCTGCTCATTCTGCCGGATGTGAATATCAATGTGATCCTGTCGAGCCGGAATCTGCAGAAGACGAAAGTAACTACAGCCTCGCAGGTGAACACCTACGACCTGATGAACGCTGACCAACTGCTGATTAGCGAAGAAGCGCTGTCAACCATTCAAACGTTGTTCGACAAATAATATGAGCGTACTGAAACGACCAATCGTCACTGAAAAGATGACGGGCCTTAACAAGCAGGGGAAGTATGCTTTTGAGGTCGAACTGAAAGCGAATAAACTCGAAATTGGTAAAGCCATCGAGAAAATGTACGGCGTTAATGTTGAAGCGGTGAACACATTCCGGGTTTACGGAAAGAAGCGCAGCAAAAACATCAACGGACGCGTTGTATCGGGCAAGACCCCAACCACCAAGAAAGCAATCGTAACGGTTGCAGAGGGCGAAGTAATTGATATTTACGCTGACCTGTAAACCGGGCGTTGCCCTCCACAATTAATCAGTCATGGGAGTTAAAAAATTAAGACCAATAACGCCGAGTACACGTTTTCGCGTGGCACCCGACTTTGCGGAAATAACAGCCTCCAAGCCAGAAAAAAGTCTGCTGGAGCCCATTAAGAGAACCGGTGGCCGGAATAATGAAGGCCATCGCACTATGCGCTACATTGGAGGAGGTCATAAACGGAAATACCGTATTATTGACTTCAAGCGCGACAAAGTCGGCCAGCCTGCCGAAGTTTTGACTGTAGAATATGATCCAAACCGTTCAGCCCGCATCTCTCTGGTGCAGTATCCTGACGGAGAAAAACGCTACATCATTGCACCACAGGGTATTACTGTTGGTCAGACGATTCAGTCGGGCGAAGGGTCGACACCTGACGTTGGTAACGCGTTGCCATTAGCTTTTATGCCAATCGGTACGATCGTTCACAACATCGAGTTGACACCGGGTAAAGGTGGCGCAATGGCCCGTTCGGCTGGCACGTATGCCCAGTTGGTTGGTCGCGAAGATAAGTACGCAATCCTGCGTCTTCCTTCAGGCGAAACCCGCCGGGTTCTGAGTGCGGGTATGGCAACGGTGGGTTCAGTATCCAACCCTGACCACATGAACGTTGTCGTAGGGAAAGCGGGTCGGAGCCGTTGGTTAGGTCGTCGTCCCCGTGTCCGTGCAGTGGTTATGAACCCTGTCGATCACCCGATGGGTGGTGGTGAAGGCCGGGCATCCGGTGGTCACCCACGTTCGCGTAATGGCCAGTTCTCCAAAGGTCAGAAGACCCGCAATAAGAACAAGGCATCAGAAAGCATGATTATTAGCCGACGCAAAAAGTAACAGATAACAATGGCACGTTCACTCAAAAAAGGCCCCTATATTGATTTTCGCTTAGACAATAAAGTCCAGGTGCAAAATGATTCGGGCAAGAAATCGGTCATCAAAACCTGGTCGCGTCGCTCGATGATTTCACCGGATTTCGTAGGCCATACATTTGCTGTTCACAACGGCAATAAGTTCATTCCCGTTTACGTAACGGAGAACATGGTAGGCCACAAGCTCGGCGAATTTTCGCCAACGCGCAACTTCCGGGGGCACACCGCAAAGAAAGACAAGGGCAAACGATAAACTGAAGTTCTATAGTTGTAAGGTTGTAGAGTCAAGTAGTTGGCTTATGCACGCAGTAAACTTCACAACTTGGTAACTATACGACTACACAACTCAAATTCCAAAATGGAAGCAGTAGCAAAACTTAAAGATGTGCCCACGTCGCCCCGTAAGATGCGGTTAATTGCCGACCTGATTCGTGGTCAGCGCGTTAGCCGGGCGTTGGGTTTGTTAAAATATCAGCCACAGGCTGGTGCCGACGTATTGCAGAAAGTGCTTTTGTCGGCTGTTGCCAACTGGCAGCAAAAAAATGAAGATGAGCGAATCGAAGACGCTGACCTTTATGTAAAAACGATCTTTGTTGATGGTGGTCCAATGTTGAAACGTCTGCGCCCGGCCCCACAGGGTCGTGGTCACCGGATCAGGAAACGGTCGAATCATATCACAATTGTAGTTGATAGCGCGGCTCAACCCGTGCTGGATCAGGTAGAAGCAGCAACCCCTGAAAACGAACAATAAGAAATGGGACAAAAAATAAATCCAATTGGCCTACGACTTGGTATTGTTCGGGGCTGGGAATCAAGCTGGTACGGTGGAAAAGAATTTGCAGAAAAACTCGTTGAAGACGAGAAAATCCGTAAATACATCGCTGCTCGTATTCCGAAAGGAGCCATTGCCCGCGTTGTTATCGAGCGTACGCTAAAGCGTGTAACGTTAACGATTCATACTGCCCGTCCGGGTATTGTAATCGGCAAGGGCGGTGGCGAGGTTGACAAGATTAAAGAAGAGTTAAAAAAGATTACGGGCAAAGACGTCCAAATCAACATCTTCGAAATCAAACGTCCTGAAATTGACGCCAAGTTGGTTGGTGAAGCTATTGCTCAGCAACTACAGGCTCGTATTTCCTTCCGTCGTGCCATGAAACAGGCTATCCAATCAGCTATTCGGGTTGGTGCGCAGGGTATCAAGGTGAAGGTATCTGGTCGTTTGGGCGGTGCTGAAATTGCCCGCTCAGAACAATACAAAGAAGGTCGCGTTCCTCTGCACACGTTACGTGCTGATATCGACTATGCGATCTCTGAAGCACAAACTGTCTATGGGAAAATCGGCATCAAGGTGTGGATTTTCAAAGGCGAAGTTTATGGTAAGCGTGACCTATCGCCAGCGGCTATGATGAGCCAGGCGCAGGCCGGCGAGCGTACAGCTTCGTCGAACGACCGTGGTGACCGTCGTGGTCCTCGTGGTGACCGTGATGGAAACGACCGGGGTGGTCGTGGCCGGGGTGGTGATCGCGGTGGTAATGACCGGAGTGGCGCTGGTGGTGCTAACCGTGGCAGTGGCGCGGGTGGACAGGGTGGAAACCGGGGCGGTGCTCCAGGTGGAAATCGGGGCGGTGCTCCAGGTGGAAACCGTGGTGGCGGTGGTGGACCAAGACGATAAACTCAGGTAGTAAGTTGACTAGCATAGTAAATCAGTACAACTGATAAACGCTTTTCAATTTACCGACTTATCAACTGATATTGAGCAATGTTACAGCCAAAAAGAACTAAATTCCGTAAGCAACATAAAGGAAGGATTCCAGGCATCGCATCGCGTGGACATGAAATCTCCTTCGGTACGTTCGGCATTAAATCGTTGGAGCCGGGTCGAATTACCGCTCGCCAGATTGAAGCTGCCCGTATTTCCGTGACACGAGCTATGAAACGCGAAGGTCAGGTTTGGATTCGTATTTTCCCAGATAAACCAATTACTAAGAAACCAGCCGAAGTCCGGATGGGTAAAGGTAAAGGTGCACCAGAATACTGGGTAGCCGTAGTGAAGCCCGGCACGATTATGTTCGAAACAACGGGCGTTGATTTAGCGACGGGTATGGAAGCCCTTCGTCTCGCGGCTCAGAAACTGCCGGTTCGAACCAAGTTCGTAGTCCGGCGCGATTATCAAGAGCAAGTCGAGGAATAGAACCCCTAAGCGACGAACAAGATGAAAAAAGAAGATTTAAAAGGATTGTCGGTTAGCGACTTACGCACTGAACTCGGTGCAGAACAGGACCGACTGCTGAAGTTGCAGTTCGCTCATGCGGTTTCTCCGATCGAGAATCCCATGCGTATCCGCGAGAGCCGCAAACGGGTTGCTCGTTTAAACACGGAACTGACTGTTAAATCGCAGCAAGCCTAACAAGACACGACGATGGAAGAGCAACAAGCACCAGCACCGCAGGCGGAAAACGAAACCCCGGCGGTCGTAGCAACAGAACAGCCGAAGGCAGCCTCTACAGCAACTCCCGCAACGGATGGAGCGAAGCAAGCGTCGGAACGTAACGCTCGGAAAGAGCGTATCGGACGGGTGACCAGCAATAAAATGCAGAAGACAATCACTGTAGCGATTGATCGGAAAGTAAAGCACCCCATGTATGGCAAGTTCATGAACAAGACGAAAAAACTGACTGTTCATGACGAGAAAAATGAGTGTGGTATCGGTGACACGGTTCGTGTGATGGAAACCCGCCCATTGAGCAAGAATAAGCGTTGGCGTTTAATCGAAATCATCGAAAAAGCGAAGTAAGTCATGGTACAGCAAGAATCAAGATTAGGAGTAGCCGATAACAGTGGTGCCAAAGAGGTACTCGTTATCCGCGTTCTGGGCGGTACGGGCAAGCGGTATGCATCAGTCGGTGACAAGATTGTCGTGACGGTGAAGCAGGCTTTGTCGTCCAGTAGCATGAAGAAAGGCACGGTGTCGAGAGCGGTTGTAGTTCGCACAAAAAAGGAGATACGCCGGAAAGACGGGTCCTATATCCGTTTTGAAGACAATGCGGCTGTGTTGCTTAATAATAACGACGAGCCACGTGGCACCCGGATTTTCGGTCCTGTTGCCCGCGAATTGCGCGAGAAGCAGTTTATGAAAATCGTATCGTTAGCCCCGGAGGTATTGTAAGTAATGGAAAAGAAATTAACGCTACCGAAGCACAAATTCCACATCAAGACGGGCGATACGGTCGTCGTGATTGGTGGTAACTCAAAAGGCCAGCGTGGAATAGTGAAGGAAGTTATTGTGGAAAAGGATCGTGCTCGTGTTGAGGGCGTCGCCATGATTACCAAACACTTGAAACCAACGGCTTCCAGCCCACAGGGTAGTCTGGAAAAAACGGAAGGTTCAGTCCATATCAGTAATCTGAAGCTGGTTGATCCTGCCACCGGCGAACCTACCCGTACGGGTCGTAAAGCAAACGAAAAGGGTAAGCTGCAACGCTTCTCGAAGAAGACAGGCAACTTTATTCCGGATCGGTCTGCCGACGCAGGTCGCAAATAACCTTAAGCAGGTCTAAGAAAATGGCAACGCCAAGACTGAAAGAAAAATATTTAAGTGAAATAATACCCCAACTGAAGGACAAGTTTCAGTATAAGTCGGTTATGCAAGTGCCGCGTCTGAGTAAAATTGTCATTAACAAGGGTATTGGAGCCGCTGTCGCCGATAAGAAATTGGTAGACGTAGGCGTCGAAGAGTTGACGACCATCACGGGTCAGAAAGCCGTTCCGACCATATCGAAGAAGGCGGTTTCTAACTTCAAACTCCGGGAGAAAATGCCCATTGGTGCGAAAGTTACGCTACGTGGTGTGAAGATGTATGAATTTCTGGACCGACTGACGACGGTGTCGTTACCTCGTGTCCGTGACTTCAAAGGCATTAGTGACAAAGGGTTTGACGGTCGTGGCAACTACACGTTTGGCGTGCAGGAACAGATCATCTTCCCAGAGATCAGCATTGACAAAGTAGCCCGCATCTCGGGGATGGACATCACATTTGTGACGACCGCCAACACCGACAATGAGAGTTATGAATTGTTGAAAGCAATGGGAATGCCGTTTGCTAAAAGTGGTAAATAACAACCGACACAAAGGCTAAGACAATGGCAAAAGAATCAATTAAAGCACGGGAACGGAAACGTGAAGCGTTAGTAGCTAAATACGCTACGAAACGGGCCGCTCTGAAAGCCGCCGGTGACTACATCGGTCTTGATAAGCTCCCCAAAAATGCATCACCTGTTCGGTTGCATAACCGTTGTAAACTAACGGGTCGTCCTCGGGGCTACATGCGTAAGTTCGGTATCTCACGGGTAACGTTCCGAGAGATGGCATCAGCAGGTAAGATTCCGGGTGTAACCAAGGCAAGCTGGTAGTTCCAGACTCCATTTCTAATTGCAATTCAGTTTCCGTAATTTTGCGAACTATCTCAAAAACAGAGGTTTGCAAGTAACGCAACACTAAGAATGAATACAGATCCAATAGCAGATTTTCTGACCCGCGTTAGAAACGCTATCCGGGCTAAGCACCGGGTTGTCGAGATACCTGCTTCTAATATAAAGAAAGAAATTACTAAGGTTTTGTACGAAAAAGGGTACATCCAGAACTATAAGTTCGACGATAGTACACCTCAGGGCAGTATCAAAATCGCTTTGAAGTACAACCCGACAACGAAGCAGTCTGCTATCGTTGATCTCCAGCGCATTAGCCGTCCAGGTCTGCGTCAGTACCGGGGTGCCGATCATCTGCCACGTATCCTGAACGGATTAGGCGTAGCTATCATCTCAACCTCAAAGGGTGTGATGACGGATAAGGAAGCGAAGACACTGAACGTCGGTGGAGAGATATTGTGTTACGTATATTAATCCGAACTGAACGATGTCACGCATAGGTAAGAAACCCATTGCCCTCCCCAGCAACGTTACGTTGTCCGTTGACGCTCAAAACGTTGTAACGGTTAAAGGGCCTAAAGGCACCCTGACCCAGACGGTTAACCCGGATATTTCGGTAGCAATCGAAGATGGGCAGATTCAAGTATCGCGTCCCACAGAGCAGAAACGTCATAAAGCCTTGCATGGTCTTTATCGTTCGCTGGTGAGTAACATGATACAGGGCGTTAGCGAAGGCTACAAACTTGACCTCGAAGTAATCGGGGTCGGTTATAAAGCGTCTGTTGTTAATAATGTTCTTGAATTACAACTTGGCTACTCGCACAACGTATATGTAGCGGTTCCATCTGAAATTAAAGTATCGGCGGTTACGGAAAAAGGCCAGAATCCAAAAGTATATCTGGAAGGTTCAGATAAGCAACTTTTGGGTGATGTGGCGGCTAAGATCCGTTCGCTCCGTAAAGTTGAGCCTTACAAAGGCAAAGGTATCCGTTTCATCGGTGAGCAGGTTCGCCGGAAAGCTGGTAAATCTTCGTCGAAGAAATAGTGTTTTGGGTTTGAGGTTTACGGTTTTCTGTTGCACGGGCAGTCCTGCGCCAGCCAACTGTAAACCATAAACTGAAAACTGAAAACTTTTTAAATTCGCCTATTTGGTCGGAATCAAATAACATGGCAACGAATAATAAACAAGCAAGAAGACAGCGGATTAAGTTTGGTATCCGGGCGAAAGTATCGGGTACGGCTGAGCGCCCCCGTTTGTCAGTATTTCGCTCGAACACAGCGATTTACGCGCAACTAATTGATGATGTATCTGGCCGCACAATGGCAGCCGCATCGTCTATTGAGCTGAAAAGCGAAGCCGAAGGCAATAATGTCGAAACGGCGAAAAAAGTAGGTCTTCGGTTAGCGGAGAAGGCAGTGGCGCAGAATATTGCTACAGCCGTGTTTGACCGAAATGGCTACTTATATCACGGTAAAGTAAAAGCACTGGCCGACGCAGCCCGCGAGGGTGGCCTTAAGTTCTAAACGATGAACATCAATTCAGCAAGACCGACAAAATTTAACGAAGCCGACCTTAAGGAAAAGGTTGTAGCCATCAACCGCGTAGCGAAGGTGGTAAAAGGTGGTCGCCGGTTCAGCTTTTCGGCGATTGTCGTCGTCGGCGACGGTAACGGTGTCGTTGGTTATGGCTTAGGAAAAGCCAACGAAGTAACCGATGCAATTGCCAAAGGTGTAGAAGATGCCAAGAAGAATCTGGTACAGGTCCCCCTGTTGAAGCGTACTGTTCCGCACGAAATGGAAGGCAAATTCAGTGGTGGCTTTGTCCTCCTGAAACCAGCCGCTCCCGGTACCGGCGTTATTGCCGGTGGTGCAATGCGGGCCGTTCTTGAATCAGCAGGTATCCATGATATTCTGGCAAAATCGAAAGGCTCTTCCAATCCACACAACGTAGTGAAAGCGACCTTGGTGGCGTTACTGAAGATGCGTTTACCGCATCAGGTAGCTTTCCAGCGTCAAATTAGCCTGGCAAAGGTATTTAACGGTTAATTTAAAAGGAGCAACAGACATGGCACGAGTACGTATTACGCAGGTCAGCAGCACCATTAAACGGCCGCTATCTCAAAAGAATGCAATCAAGTCGTTGGGCTTGGGCAAAATCAACCGCAGTGTCGAATTGGAATACAACGACTCGCTAAAAGGAGCTCTTAACAAGGTGCAGCACTTAGTGAAGGTTGAAGAAATTTAAGTATCTTTGCGATTCTTTTGGTTTTCAAGCTACTTTAACTCTGTGTTATTGCTATGCAGAACAGCCAAAAGAATCATCTTTTTATCACTAAATAGAAGTTAAGCACGCGGTCGTAGCGAATAGACGGGTTTAGTTCTGTCTATTTTATTACTCTTTGTGATTCTCTTCTAACAAAAATCACATGAATTTAAGCAACCTTAGACCGGCAAAAGGTTCCGTCAGAGAGCGCAAGCGAGTCGGACGTGGGCAAGGATCAGGCATGGGCGGAACGTCTACGCGTGGTCACAAAGGAGCGCAGTCGCGTTCTGGTTATAGCCGTAAACCGCACTTTGAAGGTGGTCAGATGCCCCTGCAACGTCGAGTACCAAAGTTCGGCTTTAAGAATATCAACCGCGTCGAATATAAACCCCTCAATTTAGATGCTATCCAGGCATTGGTTGATGAAACCAAAGCTACAGTAGTTGACATGGATTTTCTGCTCCAGCATGGTCTGGTAGGCAAGAAAGATCTCGTGAAAGTGCTAAGCCGGGGTGAATTGACAGTCGCCCTTGAAATCCATGCTCATGCCTTCTCGGCAAGTGCGAAAGAAGCTATCGAGAAAGCAGGTGGTAAAGCAATTATTCCTGTTAGACAGGCTAAAGAGGAAGCAACTAATTAAGTTGTGAGCACGGTAACGACCGACCTACTTTTATGAATCGACTCATCACCACGTTTAAGAATATTTTTGCGATTGACGAGTTGCGGGGTCGAATCCTGAACACGTTGTTGTTTATCACAGCGTTTCGTCTTGGCTCAGCCATTGTATTGCCCGGCGTTGACCCGAACAAACTGAATCTTAATCCAGAGGGATTACTTGGTTTGTTGGATACGTTTTTGGGTGGTGCATTTAGTAAAGCGTCGATTTTCGCCTTAGGTATCATGCCGTACATCTCGGCATCGATTGCTATTCAATTGCTTACGCTTGCTCTTCCTTACTTCCAGAAAATGCAGAAGGAAGGAGAATCAGGTCGTAAACGCTTGAACCAGATTACGCGAGTGCTTACGATTGGTGTAACAGCAGTACAGGCAATTACGTACATCCGCACAACAATTCCCAAAGAAGCGTTGCTGATTGATCAGGGCCTATTTACTATATCCTCGCTATTCATTTTGACGGCTGGCACTATTTTCTGCATGTGGCTTGGCGAACGGATCACGGATAAAGGTATAGGAAATGGTATCTCAATGATAATTATGATTGGGATTGTGTCACGTCTTCCGGGTGCTATTTACGGAGAGGCCTTATCACGAGGAACGGGTGGGAGTTTGATATTTGTTCTGGAGTTAGTTGGTTTGTTCTTCGTAATTATGGGTGCTGTTGTGTTAACGCAAGCCGTTCGACGCATTCCAATTCAGTACGCGAAACAGGTCATAGGCAATAAAGTTGTGGGTGGACAACGGCAGTATTTACCGCTGAAGTTAAATGCGGCCGGCGTTATGCCGATCATCTTTGCTCAGGCGTTAATGTTTATCCCAACGTACGTAGCAGGGCTGTTCGCTGAGAAGAGTGATTTCGCTGCCAGTGTGCAAAACGCATTTCAAAGCTATACTACCTGGCAGTATAACCTGCTCTTTTCGTTGCTGATTATCATCTTTACGTTCTTCTACACAGCTATCTCCGTTAATCCGGTTCAGATTGCTGACGATATGAAGCGTAGTGGCGGATTCATTCCGGGCGTTAAGCCAGGCTTTCAAACTTCGGAATACATCGGCACAGTGTTAGACCGAATTACGTTGCCGGGTGCCATTATGCTGGCTATTGTTGCAATTCTACCCGCTATTGCCAGTTTATTTGGTATGACAAGTGGATTTGCACAATTCTTTGGAGGCACCTCGCTGTTGATTATGGTTGGTGTAGTGTTGGATACTCTTCAACAGGTGGAAAGCTATCTATTGATGCGTCGGTACGAAGGTCTGATGAAATCAGGTCGTGTGCAGGGGCGCACCAGTAGTGAAACAGTAGCTGCTTAAATTAAAATGACTGGTTCCGACAAGAAGGATAAAATGATTTATTTCAGAAGCGATGAGGAAATCGCTCTGATCAAAATCAGTGCGCAAGTGCTCGGAAAAGCTCATGGCGAAGTAGCCAAACTTATCCGGCCCGGCGTTACCACCAAGGAACTTGACAGGGTTGCCGAAACGTTTATTAAGGATAATGGCGGCTCGCCATCGTTCTTGGGGTATAATAAATTTCCTGCTTCGCTTTGCATTTCAGTCAACGATGTTGTTGTACACGGTTTTCCAAGCCGATATGAACTGCGCGATGGTGATATAATCTCGATTGACTGTGGTGTCAAGCTAAACGGCTACCATAGTGATAGTGCTTACACTTATCCCGTTGGCGATGTTAGCCCCGCAGTACGTCGGTTACTGACTCGTACCAAAGAATCACTTTACATCGGTCTTGAGAAAGCGATTGAGGGAAATCGGGTTGGTGATATTGGCTATGCTATCCAAACGTATACAGAAAAATTCGGTTATTCTGTGGTTCGGGAATTAGTTGGACATGGCGTAGGTCAGAACCTGCACGAAGCACCCGAAGTGCCAAATTACGGTAAGCGGGGGCAGGGTCCAAAGTTACGAGAAGGTATGATATTGGCCATTGAGCCAATGATTAACTTCGGTAAGAAAGGAGTTATTCAGGAACGCGACGGCTGGACGATTCGGACAGTTGATCGGAAACCCTCAGCTCATTTTGAACATACGGTGGCTGTGCGAAAGGGGAAGCCTGAAATTCTGACAACCTTTGAATACATAGAAGCGGTCACCGCCAATACAAGCCTGATGGTCGAAACACACGAACTAATGGCGGCTTAAAGCGAATATGGCAAAGCAGAATTCTATAGAACAGGATGGTGTGATTTTGGAAGCACTATCGAATGCGATGTTTAGGGTCGAGTTGGCCAACAAGCATGAAGTAATTGCTCATATCTCTGGCAAGATGCGGATGAACTACATCAAAATTTTGCCCGGAGACCGCGTGAAACTGGAAATGTCGCCTTATGATTTGAGTAAGGCGAGGATTGTGTACCGGTATAAATAACAGTTTGTAGTTTAATGTTCGTAGTTGCTCGAAATAAAACGTCAAACTTAAAACTACAAACGTCAAACTGAATCAGGAATCATGAAGGTAAAAGCGTCAATCAAGAAACGCAGTGAAGACTGCAAAGTGATCCGGCGGAAAGGAAAGCTGTACGTGATCAACAAAAAGAATCCCCGTTATAAACAAAGACAAGGCTAAGCATGGCACGTATTGCAGGTGTTGATATTCCAGACAAGAAGCGTGGCGAAATTGCGCTAACGTACATTTTCGGCATTGGCCGTAGCCGGGCGAAGAAAATTCTGACAGACGCAGGCATCAGCGTTGATAAGAAAGCCAGCGAGTGGTCGGATGACGAAGCGAGTGCTGTGCGTAACGCGATCTCGAACGAGTACAAAGTTGAGGGTCAGTTGCGCTCGGAAGTGCAACTGAGCATCAAACGGTTGATGGACATCGGTTGCTACCGGGGTCTGCGGCACCGTAAAGGTCTGCCGGTTCGTGGTCAGCATACGAAAAACAACTCCCGCACTCGCAAGGGTAAGCGGAAGACTGTTGCGAATAAGAAAAAAGTAACGAAATAATTAATCGGTCGCTCATCGTCATACGAGGCATTTGACGCTGTTCAATTTGTATTGAACGGCACGTAATGAAACTCGGTGACACATTGACGATTACCTACAAACAATGGCTCAAGCAAAACGCAAAGACAAAGCGAAAAAGCGGGTAGTGGTTGTTGAACCCGTTGGTCAGGTACACATCCGGGCTACGTTCAACAACATCATTATTTCGATCACCAACATGAACGGCCAGGTTATCTCCTGGGCGTCGGCAGGTAAGATGGGCTTTCGTGGCTCGAAGAAAAACACGCCGTACGCTGCACAGACTGCCGCTTCTAACTGTGCTGCCGTTGCCCACGATCTGGGTATGCGTAAGGCCGAGGTATTTGTGAAAGGTCCGGGATCAGGCCGTGAATCGGCAATCCGCACCATTCAGAACTCCGGTATCGAGGTAACGACAATTCGTGATATTACCCCACTGCCGCACAACGGATGTCGGCCGCCAAAACGTCGTCGCGTATAACTACGGATGACATGAATAGGGACAGGCGACATTTAGTTGTGTCTGTCCAATGTTTCACTCTTATTCATTCATTGAAGAATGGCACGTTACACAGGCCCTAAGGCCAAGATTTCGCGTAAGTTTGGTGAACCTATTATGGGTCCCAGCAAAGCGCTTCAGAAAAAGAATTACGGACCGGGTATGCACGGTCGGGGTCGCAAACGCAAACAGTCCGAATATGCGCTCCAATTGCTGGAAAAGCAGAAAGTGAAATATACATACGGCATTCTGGAACGCCAGTTCCGAGCCTTATTCCACCGGGCGCAGGTTCGGGAAGGAATCACGGGTGAAAACTTGCTCAAATTGTGTGAAGCTCGCCTTGATAACACTGTTTATCGTTTAGGCATTGCTACGTCACGCCGGGCTGCCCGTCAGTTGGTATCCCACAAACACATCATTGTTGATGGCGAAGTAGTGAACATTCCCTCTTATTCACTTAAGCCAGGTCAATTGATCGGCGTTCGTGAAAAATCTAAGTCGCTGGAAGCCGTTGCGTCGAGTTTATCGGCCCGGAATATCAAGCGGTACAACTGGGTAGAGTGGGATAATCAGGAGTTAGTTGGCAAATTCATCAGCTACCCTGAGCGGGATCAGATTCCCGAGAACTTCAACGAGCAGGCCATCGTCGAATTGTATTCCAAGTAATTTGTTGGGCTGGCAGAACTCTTCATTGAATTCTGCCACCTTTCCATAGTTTACGGTTAAGGGTTAATCGGTTTTCGACTGAAAGCTGGCTGTTAATCCAGAAGAAATACAAAAACCGAAGCACTGAATACCGTAAGCACAATTTCAGTCTTCACGCCAAGGCAGAGAACTGCTGTAAAATACGAAACGTATGTCAATATTAGCGTTCCAAATGCCCGACAAAGTCGTAGTGGAGAAAGCTGACGACTTCCACGGGGTGTTTGAATTCAAACCCCTTGAAAAAGGATACGGTGTAACAATCGGTAATGCGCTTCGGCGTATTCTGCTGTCATCGCTGGAAGGATACGCCATTACGAGCGTAAAATTCCCCGGTGTGTTGCACGAGTTTTCATCTGTAGAGGGCGTTGTTGAAGATGTAACAGAGATCATTCTGAACCTGAAAATGGTTCGTTTCAAGAAGATCAATGACATGGTCGACAACAAGATCACGGTAAATATCAAGAAACAATCAGTCCTAAAAGCGGGTGATATATCTAAATTCTCACCTTCGTTCGAAGTACTGAATCCAGAACTGGAAATCTGTCACATCGACGATACGAAGGATTTGGAAATGGAAATTTTTGTGGAGAAAGGTCGGGGCTACGTTCCGTCTGACGAACCACGGGTCAACGAATTACCTTTCGGTCATATTCCTATCGACGCTATTTATACGCCGATCAAGAATGTGAAATATAGTGTTGAAAACACGCGTGTTGAACAGAAGACCGACTATGAGCGGTTACTTTTAGACATTGAAACGGATGGTTCCATTCACCCTGAAGAAGCACTGAAAGGCGCGGCTTACATCCTGATTCAGCACTTTATGCTGTTCTCGGACCAGACCATGACTTTTGAAACGGCTAAGCCGGAAGAAGAAAATGTGGTGGATGAAGAAGTACTGCACATGCGGAAACTTCTGAAAACGTCGCTGGCGGATCTCGATCTTTCAGTACGTGCCTACAACTGCCTCAAGTCGGCTGATGTTCGGACACTGGGCGACCTTGTTCGCTTAGAGATTTCGGACATGATGAAGTTCCGTAACTTCGGTAAAAAGTCGCTGACGGAATTGGAACAGTTAGTTGCTGAGAAGAACCTGACGTTCGGTATGGATGTTGCAAAGTACAGATTAGACGAAGACTAAGCTAGTTTGTGGTTTGTAGTTTGTGGTTTACGGTCAGTAACTACGAACTACAAACTGCGAACCACACACTTACTATAATGAGACACGGTAAAAAAGATAATCACCTAAGCCGGACACATTCGCACCGCGAAGCGATGTTGCAGAATATGGCATCGTCGCTCATCCTGCATAAGCGAATTGAAACCACGCTTGCCAAGGCGAAAGAACTTCGCAAATTTGTGGAGCCAATCCTGACACGGGCCAAAGAAGATACTCACCAAAATCGTCGCGTTGTCTTTCAGGCGTTGAACGACAAGGATACAATGAAAGAGTTGTTCGGGCCTGTATCGGATAAAATTGCAGATCGTCCGGGTGGCTATACGCGCATCATTAAGTTGGGTAACCGACTGGGTGATAACGCTGAAACCTGCCTGATCGAACTGGTAGATTTTAACGAATTGCTTCTCTCGGCTACTGCAGAAAAGGCAACGGCCGCAACCAAAACACGCCGGAGCCGTCGCGGAAGCGGTGTTGCCCGTTCGGCAACAGCAACGTCGGCAACTGAAGCACCTGTTGCGGAAGTTGTTGGGACCGTAGAAACTCCGGTTGCCGTATCAATGACGTCTGCTGGCGATGACCTGACTATTGTTGAAGGAATTGGCCCTAAAATTGCCGAGTTGCTCAATAATGCCGGTATTACTACCTTTGCCCAGTTAGCAGAAGCCGACGATGCAACGGTTCAGCAAGTACTGACAGAGGCTGGTTCCCGGTTCAACGTGCATGACGCCACAACCTGGAACGAACAGGCCGCTTTAGCCCGCGATGGCAAAATGGACGAGTTGAAAGCGTTGCAGGATAGTTTGAAAGGTGGAAAAGAAGAATAGCTGAGTGACTTACACACACGTCATATGGAAATGGGTTAACCGCAAAACGGTTAGCCCTTTTTTTTAGTCTTTAACGCCAAAACGCATACATGAAACACACACAGCAACCTGAAGCATTACTGGTTTTACAGGATGGAACCGTTTATCGTGGGCTTGCCCTCGGTAAAATAGGCACGGCCGGGGGTGAAATTTGCTTCAACACCGGCATGACCGGCTATCAGGAAATTTATACTGACCCCTCCTATTATGGGCAGGTAATTATCAACACCACGTCGCACATCGGCAATTACGGTGTGCTTCATGACGCAGAGCAGGAATCGGGCGGAATTAAAATTCGGGCGATGGTCTGCAATTTTTTCTCAGGGATACATTCCCGTTACACGGCGGATGGCTCCTTGCAGGACTATTTCGAGAAGGCAAATATTGTTGGAATTCACGGTGTCGATACGCGGCAACTGGTACGTTACATTCGCTCAAAAGGCGTGATGAACTGCATTATATCATCAGAAATTCTGGACCCAGCTTTGCTGCTTGCCAAATTGCAGGAAGTACCCGATATGGATGGCCTCGAACTTTCATCGGAAGTGTGTACGAATGAAGCATACGAGCAAGGCAACCCCGACTCAGATCTACGCGTGGCCGTCCTTGATCTGGGCGTGAAACGCAGCATTCTAACTAATTTCAACGAGCGGGGCGTGTTCTGCAAAGTATTTCCTGCCCGTACACCCCACTCTGAGTTGGCAGCCTGGAATCCCAATGGTTACTTCATTGCCAACGGCCCCGGCGACCCGGCAGCAATGCCATACGCTGTGGAGACTGTGAAGCATGCACTGGATACCGAAAAACCACTTTTCGGTATTTGCCTGGGTCATCAGATTTTATCGTTAGCCAGTGGCATTTCAACGTACAAGATGCACAATGGCCACCGGGGGCTAAATCACCCGGTGAAGAATCTGATTACCGGCCATTGTGAAGTTACTTCCCAGAATCACGGTTTCGCCGTACGCGCCGAAGAAGTAATGGATCATGCTAATGTTGAACTGACGCACGTTAACCTAAATGATAAGACTATAGAGGGAATTCGTCGGAAAGACAAACCTGCGTTTTCGGTGCAATATCACCCCGAATCATCACCCGGCCCGCATGATTCCCACTATCTGTTCGATCAGTTTGTAGGCATGATGAAGGAGTAAAGTGTTGAGAAAAATTATAGCAAGAGCCGCGTTCAACTTTAATTGGCGCGGCTTTTTTGCGTAGACGTGTGTCCAACAGGATAGTCTTTCTCTAAAAATTCCGTATTAAATTGTATTCTTCCGCCAAAATTCGCGGCTCCAAACACGCTGAAATGGCCACTTTCGGGCTTGTAAGGCTATCGGCAAATACGCGTGAGACTGCTTTATCGTCTGATGATAATACATATTATCATCCGTCAGTATTAACGATTGATACGTATCGTCAGCTTTTACAGTCAGATCAGCAAAGGGTAGTTCAGGTTGCCAGTCAGGGTTTAGGGCAGCTATTTTATCAGTCAACAATGAGCCAAACGACAATGAATCAGTAGGCCGGGGCGTTGGCCGGAATCGTCTCTGTGCTACGTCGAGCGCGTACGTCAGATATGCTTTCAGGAGTTTTGGCCCTTCGTTGGCCGTTTCGGTAATGGTCAACTGCTCAGGCCACAAACTCGTTACGACGTAGACCCGTTCACGTGCCCGCGTAACAGCCACATTCAGGCGGTTTTCGCCACCACGTGCATTCAGACTCCCGAATTGCATGGATAACCGTCCCCGCTCATCAGGCGCATAACCGACGGAGAAAATAATGACGTCACGCTCATCGCCCTGCACGTTTTCAATGTTTTTGACGAATAACGCGCTTGGGAGGCCGCTGTCATTTAAAGAAGGAAGCGGCTGGGTAGCCACGCTATGTCTATTTTCCAGCATGTCCTGAATAAGTTGCTGCTGCGGAAAGTTGAACGTAACGATACCGACCGACCGACCGGGGAGTTCAATGGCAATCTCGCCGAGCAGTTGCAGGATGGCTTCGGCTTCGGCAGAGTTTGTATTCTGCTGCCAGATGCCTTTTACGTTCATGTACCGAATGGCCGGTTCGTGTTGATTGATACCCTCGAAATGAGGAAGTAGTGACAGTTTATTCTGGTAAAAATATTGATTGGAAAATGTAATCAGGTCGAGCGAGCGGCTGCGATAGTGTTCCGTCAAGAATACCTGCGGCAATTGTTGAGCTGCCAGTTCGAGCAGTGATTCGACTTCCAGCGCGGTCGGCGTTTCATCGTCCGACTCCGCATCATCGACACGGATTCGATACAGATCACTGGGGCGAAGTTGCTGATTATCACCCGTCACGATGACTTGCTTCCCCCGCATCATTGCCGGGACGCCATTCTCGGCAAAGCACTGCGATGCTTCATCAAAAATGATCAGATCGAACAGACCTTCGCGCAGTGGAAACATGGCCGATACAGATTCGGGAGAGGCCAGCCAGCACGGCACCAGCTTAAACACGTCGTCGGCAAACGATTCCATGAGTTTCCGAACCGGCCAAACATTCCGTTTCTTCGTCGTCTGATGAAGCAAATCCCGATACGTTACTACGTTGTTCAGGCGGTTGAGCGTCAGGTTCCGATACGTCTGCTCACGAAGCTTAACCAACAGACTTTCGCGGCTTAACCCTTGCTTTTTCAAAATACCAGCCTGTAACGTTTGCTCTAACTGACCCATTTTGAGCGACGATACGCTACAAAGTTCAGGATGCAGGGTTTCAATATGGTCGAGCCACGCCAGGCGAAGGCTGTAGAGCAAGGTGTCGGTCCAGTTTACAGGATCAATCGTTATTAAGCGATTAATAACGATTTGTTCCGTTTCCGAAAAACCAGCCTGCAAACGATCCGACTCAACCAGCAGATCGAAATCGTTGCGAAGTGCCTGTTGGAGTTGGTCACGGTATGAATCGTCTTCCCACAATTGAGTCAGTTGCTCCGGCGTCAAATAGGTTTGTGCTTCGGTATGGAGTTTTTCCACGGTTCCGGCAATGCCAAGTGCTGTAGTTATTGTTTCAATAAACTGCCGGTGTATCAGCCAACACGTAGCCGGAATTTGACTTAACGGCTGAATAGTATTTAGTGATTCGTTCAGGTTAATTGCCCGACGGAGCAGCCGTAAACTATCGGGCGATTCGGGCAGTGACAAACCAGTCAGCAACGGTTGGACCTCGTGCCGTATAGCCTCGAGCCGAACACGCCGATTAACCTTCGTCGCCAGCGTTTGCAAATCCGATTCTGACGAGGCCAGGCCGTTCGCAACCGCAACTTGCTGTACCTTGTCCTTGCCCGAATTTGTCAGTTGCCACCAGCTCCAGCGCACCCACGACGACCGAGCCGTCAACGCATCGGCGAGCAAATCTCGAAATACGCGTAACTCAGTTGTTGGGATCGACATTTCCGGGCCGGGAGCGACCAGCGTTTCTTTCCATTTATCAACCATATTGTCAAGACTAATTTCCTCAACTGACAAAGCCGGATGTGTTGGATTCTCGCGCAGATATGTAACGATTTCCCACAGAATGGCGGCATCAGGGGCATCGAGCTGTGTTAGCAGGGCCGTTAGTTGCCAATCGTGGGACTTCCAGTCGAGCAATTCAGCGAGAGATAGCGGATATTTTAACAACAGAATTAGCTGTTTATCACCTGTTTCTTTAAGCTGATTCCATCGGACAATAGTTTGTTCAGCTTTGCTTAAATCGGAATTAGCGAATGAGGCAAAACTAACGCGCTTTACCCACAAATGTTGCGAACCCAGCCGTTGTTGATAAGCCGCAAAATCGGTTAACCGCCGAACAAAGTTATCTACATCTGAGAGATGAAATTGTGGATAAACATCATCCAGCGAAATCATTTCCCTCGTTCCATCCTCATCACATGTCGTTGTCAGATACAATTCTTTCGCTGAAATACCGCAGATGCCGGTGTCGAACAATGCGTCTTTGATAACTTGCAACTCGGTAACTGTCTCGTCGATTCGGCGGCTCTCTACGTCGAAATCACGTTCGAGCAGAACTGCATTCAGGCTGTTATTTTGCTGACGATAGGTGTCAATCTGGTTGATCTGGCTGGCAATCTGTTCATACAAGGCCCGGCGGTCATTCTGAAAATCATGAATCAAAGCCAGAAATGGAGCCATTCCCACTTCGCGCAACCGTTCCGCCACTACGTCGAGCGCGGCCCGTTTCTGGCAGACCAGTAGCACTCGCTTTCCTGAAGCAGCCGCGTCGGCCATCAGATTAGCTATGAGCTGCGATTTACCCGTACCCGGCGGCCCCTGCACCACCAGCGACTGACCGGCTTTTACGGCTCGAACGGCCGCTTCCTGCGACGCGTCCATCGGCAGGGGCGTATGGATGAATTTTTCGGGAAGAAAGGGTGAAGGAGAGGAGGAAAGGGAGGTGGGGGAGGAAAGAAAAAATGGAGGCAGACTATTTTCCCCTTCCTCCTTCTCTATTAAGGTGTCATAATCCGGCACCAGAAACGAACCCGCTTGCGGAAAAATGCCCAATACAGCTTCCGGATAGAGTTTCAGTTCGCCGGTACGTTCGAGTTGACCAAGGTCTTTAGCCGTCTGTTTGTTGAAGAACTGGAGCTTATCGACAAATAAATCGGGATTGAAATTGATTTCGAGTGGGCTGTTTTTGAGCCACTCATAAAGTTGCGTGCGAAAAACGACTGGATCCCGGTCAAGCTCGTCCATTGTTTTTTCAATGACCTCGTCGGGGATTTTTACCTGACTAAATTGCCCGTAGGCCAGTGCCAGGGTTGGGTTTAGAAAGGCCAGTACGTCACTCCGGCGCGTCAGTTTCCACGATTTCCCCTGTTGCGAAAGCTGAACCGGGAAAAATAGCAAAGGGCCATGAACAACTGTATTATCCAGAAACTTCCCCTTCACGAATGGCCAGCCGACGTATAAATCTTCAGTGCCCCGCTCCTCTTCAATAAACCGGGCCAGCCGATCAATGCGCCGGAGTTTCCGGCTCACTTCGTTACTACGTTCCTGTCGGGCATCGAGTACGTCGCACAACATCACGGATGGTTTACGGGCGATTAGGTCGGCAATAATGCTAAACGACGGTTTATTGAGCACATAATCAGCTTCCTGCAAATCCAGAAACTGACCGGCGGGCAAGCTTGTGAGCAATAACGACCGGTTGCGGCTGCTCAGGTTAGTCAGGCGTCGGCGAAAAGTTTTTAGTACGGCAGTAAGCGCAAACGTCATCAGATAAGTGAAGTCTCTTTTTCAAAGCTAACGTTTATCTGCCTGAAAGTATGCGCTCAAGTCATTGTCCGGATAACACTACCCATTTGCTCTGATTGACGGCTCTGATTGACGGGTTTTTCGTTTTTTGAGTTTGTCACTTTTGCGGGTAGCGTCACGGATTTGTGTCGACTTTTTCTTCCGGCGACCCCACCAGATAATAAACCCTGAAATGGGTAAGCTGGCACAAACAAGGCTGGCACAAAAAGCCAGGATTTTGCCGGGCAGGCTTAAAATAGCACCCGTATGAATATCGTAATTCATCCGACGAAGTTTATCGCCGAAAGCAGCCTTTGCATACGTACCGGCGTAAGGCCCGCTGGCAGGCAAAAGCTTCAGCGTGTGCTGATCGAAATTATAATAGTCCAGCTTGTAATACGTGCCAGGTTTATGGTTGACATACGCAAAAATAGATTCCGACACTTTCTCCGGAAATGAAATATATAATCCGGCGGTATGAGGCTTGTCTTTCGCTAACTGCTGCCAGACACGGTCAACGGGTGCCGCAAACCGACGAACAGCCGTCGTATCGGATAGGGGCTGCATATATTCGGGTGCCGATCTGCCGCCCGAGCTTACCCAGTAAACGGAATCAGCAAACCATTGAATGCCAAAAATCATTCCGGTTAAAGCCAGTACTAAGGAGAAGATCAAGGCATAAAAACCGGGAACATTATGCAGGTCATAATTGACCCGACGCCATTTGGCCTTCCATTTGACCTTAAAACTCTTATCTCGATTGCCTTTGTTCAGATTTTTAGGCCACCAGAGCACCAATCCAGTAATGAGCAAAACAGCAAAAATTAACGTACCATAAGCCACGACCGGTTTACCGATGGATTCGGGAAGCCATAAATAATAATGGCCGTGCAGAATAAAATGAAAAAAGTCGGCCTCCTCATCCTGCACGTTCAACACTTTGCCAGAGTGTGGATTAATGTAAACCTGGTAATAATAATCTGGTCCTGTTCCGTAGAAAGGCACAATGGCACTACGGTCCGGCCCACCATAAATAACGGCTTTTGCAGGTTTACCAACGATTTCTTTCTCCGCAATGGCTTTTAACCGCGAAGGTGGCAACACCCGATTCGTGGCGACAGGGTTTATGTATTGATAAGGACGCAGAACGGCCTTGATTTCCTGCTCAAATGCCAGAACACAGCCTGTTATCGCCACAATGAATACCAATAGGCCGGACGATAAACCGAGCCAAAGGTGCAGTTTGCCAACTATTTTTTTTACCGTCATGGTCGATTTATTTAGCGTCACCGAGAGTTAACCCGGTGACGCCAGGCGTTTAAAAATGTTAGAATTTAAAACCCATACTTAATCGAAAATTGCGCGGAGCTTCGGCCTGCCAGTAATACACCTTACTCCATGAATAATAAGCACCCGAATACAGATAGGCATCCAGAATATTATTCACATTCAGCGCAACGGTAAAGCGATTGGTTTGCCACGAGATCGCTCCATCGGCCCGGAACGTATTGGGAAGGGTTGGATTTTTATCGACAGCATCCGAAAACCAGCCATACCGATCAAGCTGCCACTGATACCCAAGCGAAACGCCCAATCCTTGCACAGCCCCTTTGCGAACCCGGTAGGACAGCCAGGCGTTTGTTACGTGCCTGCTATAGCCGGGAACGGGCAAACCAACAGTCTCGGACTTCGTGTCTTTCGTGATTTTTGAATCCGTGTACGCATAATTAGCTACCAGATTCAGGCTGGGCAATAGCTCACCCCGAAGATCGAATTCAACGCCAGTCGTTTGGGTTTGCCCCAATTGAATGGAGTAGTTGGGATTGGCCGGATCGGTGGTTAGTACGTTGTTTTTCGTGATTTTGTAGGCCGAAACCGTTGTATTCCATCGCCCATCGGCCCAGTCTTTCTTCAACCCGATTTCTGTGTTGTTTCCTGTAATAGGATCAAATGCAGTCCCTAATCGGTCAGTACCCGCCTGCGGCACGAATGCCTGATCATACAACGCGTACACAGACATTTGCTTCGTCAACGACACACTGGCCCCCACACGCGGGGTAAACTTCGTTTCATCTGTTCCCGACCCATACTGACTATCGCGGGTCGAGGTGATACGTCCGGCGAGTGTCAGGCGAATGCGGTCCTGCCAGAAACGCAGTTCGTCCTGTAGGTATAAACCAGTGTAGGACTGGCTCAATACGTTGGCACCGGCCCGGCTCCGCAGGCTTTGCGAGCGGTCGAATTTGGGGACCAGGTTTGCTGGAAGATAATAGTTCGGATTGTTGCCGTTAAACGAAAAAGTGCTGTCGTAGAGCGGGAAACCCTGGCTCCAGTCGGCACTGTATTTCTTATTACCCAGATCGATACCGGCCAGAATACGATGCGTAACAGGACCCGTAACGACGTCGCCATTGACGAAAATCTGGGCAAATTTCCCTTCGTTGGCAGCATCCCATATACTCGCGTTGCGATACACTGTTCCGTCCGCTTTCGCCGAATCGGCCCAGAGCGAACTACCGACCTGGCTGGCGTTGAAATAGGCCAGTTGACCCGTCAGTTTCCAAGTCGGATTGAGCTGATGTTCCAGAATCAGGAAGGCACTGTGGTCATGAATCGTTGTTGGGTCCAGATTTGCCGATCCGGTTGTGGCATTGCGTGGCAGATTAGCCAGCCCATTCGCAGAAAAGACATAGGCTGATCCAATCGACGACATTTGCGAGTACTGGTAGGTGTACTCCGCCGTAATGGACGTTTGCTCACTTAATTTGTACTTGAGCACAGGTGCGACGGTATAGCGATTGTTGTATTCAAAATCGCGGAAAGAGCCTTTCGCCTGCCCCATCATATTCAACCGGTACAGTAGGCTGCCGTCCTGATTTAGTTTTCCGTCCAAATCAAGCGTAGCGCGGTATGTATCGAAACTGCCCGTCGTCAGATTCACTTCACCTTTGGTGATACCCGTTGGTTTCTTGGTCACTACGTTATAAAAACCGCTGGGTTCGCCATTAGCCATCATGAAACCGGCGGGACCTTTAACGAATTCAATCCGCTCAACCATCGACAGATCCTCGGCCAGTGGTCCCCATGTCGATTGAACATTCATCCCATTTCGGAAAGGAGCAACGCGCGAACCGCGCATATTCAGACGAGCGTAGTTGTCCCAGTGCTCCTGCTTTGTGACACCGCTGACGTTACGGGAAACGCCTTCCAGCATATCGAATAGCTGCTGGTCGGCAATTAGCTGCCGGTTAATGACCTGTATATTTTGGGGCAGTTCAATCAGGGGCGTTTTCACCCGCAGGCTATACGAAGGTATGTCCGTTTTATACGAGTTTTTGCCTTCCACCGTAACTTCCTGAAGCGATTCATTCGACTCCAGCAACGTCAAATCAGCCAGGTTTGTCGTTTCGCCTGCTACTACGGTCACGGTCTGACGCGTTCGATCATGACCAATCCGGGTGATAATGACCGTATGCGTACCGGCAGGAACACGGTTGAGTATAAACTCGCCCTGCTCATTCGTAACAGCGCCAATACGGCTACTACTCATCCGCACATTAACTTGAGGCAACGGAGTTGCGGTAGCAGCTACAATCCTTCCTTTAATAGACCCCGTGGTTTGAGCCTGACTCCATGACGACAGTAAAATTCCGCCCAGCAGATGTAAAACCACAACATATTTCTTGAGTACAAATAGCGATCGTTCCATATTTTATTTAGACTAATTCTAAATCAAATGTAGTAGATGACTATTTTCTGCAAAAATTTTAGGAGAAAAATCATAGTAATGCCCGTTATTGTTAAAAAACGGGCATAAAAATGTCGCTGAAGGGATTTTCTCAGCGACATTTTTTTAAAAATCTAAATAATCTATACCGGCACGTCGGCTTTTTTCTCCGGTATCAGCCACGACGCCAGCACGCTAACGCTAAGAATAGCAACGATGATGTACAAAGAATAAACCGGTTTGAAACCCTGCTCAGCCAACCAGTGTTCGGCCAGCATTTTAGCGCCAATGAAGGTTAACAGCACCGCCAGACCTACTTTCAGGAAGCGGAACTGATCCATAATGCTGGACAGGAAAAAGAACATCGAACGCAGTCCCATGATAGCAAATACGTTCGAGAAAAAGACGATATAGGGGTCTTTCGTGATCGAAAAGATGGCCGGAATCGAGTCGACAGCAAAGACTAAGTCGGTGAAGGCTACCACGATCACAATCAGGAACAGGGGTGTAACGAATAGTTTACGATCTGACTTCCGGCGAACGAAGAAATTATCGGTGACATTCCGATTATAAACGTTCAGGTACTTGCTCGCAAACCGCACCACCGGGTGTTTGCTGGGTTCAATTTTCTCGTCCTCGTCTTTCTGGAAAAACAGTTGAATACCCGTATAAACCAGAAACGCCCCGAACAGATACATGATCCATTCAAAACGCTGAATGAGAGCTGCACCCAGAAAGATAAAAACAAATCGAAGGACGATAGCCCCAAGAATTCCCCAGACGAGAATCTTTTTGTAGTACCGCTCCCGAACCCCGAATGAGCTGAATATCAGGATGAAAACGAATATATTATCGGCAGAAAGCGAGTATTCCACTAAGTAGCCGGTAATGTATTCCAGCGCCATGTTATCCTGGAATCGGGCTAAACTGGCCGCAAAATCGCCCGGTATAAGGTCAACATGATCGGCATACCGGTCGCGCACTTCCTGGAGATGGGCGAACGTATCAATTCCGTGAACTAAATACCCGAAGTTTTTGAGAAAGAAGTAAAATGCGACGGATAAACCAACCCAGATAGCACTCCATATAGCGGCTTCTTTAAATTCAACAACGTGACTTTGTTTCCTGGAAAAAGCCCCAAGGTCTAACGCCATGATGAAAAGAACGAAAGCGGCAAACGCAAGAAAAAATATTGTTTCGCTGGAAAACATAAGGTAGAAATGAACAGGCAATGAAGCCCGTGAACTGATAACGCCGTAGGATAAGCAACAAATTTACGGCCAATATGCCAAAGGAAAGAACTTCAATCACCAAATTTATTGGCATGCTGAGACCGATTCCTTAATTTTGCGGCAATGTTCAATGACAAGAAAGTAATTGTGGTGATGCCTGCCTACCGGGCGGCTTTAACACTGGAACGCACCTACCGTGAAATTCCACTCGATTTAGTCGACGACGTCATTTTAGTTGATGACGCCAGCCCCGACAATACGGTTGACGTAGCCCGTCAATTAGGCATTCGCCACGTTATTCGCCACGACCGGAATAAAGGGTACGGCGGCAATCAGAAAACCTGCTACGCCAAAGCCCTCGAACTAAACGCGGATATTGTAATCATGCTTCATCCTGATTATCAATATACGCCCCTGCTCCTGCCCGCCATGATTACCATTATTGGCAATGGGCTGTATCCGGTCGTGTTTGGCTCGCGGATTCTGGGGAAAGGTGCGCTGAAAGGTGGTATGCCGATGTACAAATACATTGCGAACCGCTTTTTGACATTTACCCAAAACGTGCTGATGAATCAGAAACTCTCTGAGTATCACACAGGTTACCGCGCGTTTTCGGGTGACGTGATTCGCAGTCTGGATTTCACGCACAACTCCGACGACTTTATCTTCGACAATGAAATGGTGGCCCAGATTTTTTATAAGGGTTACGAAATTGGCGAGGTCACCTGCCCGACCAAGTATTTTGAGGAAGCGTCGTCCATTAATTTCAAGCGGAGTTCAATTTATGGACTTGGTGTTCTGCGAACGTCCCTGTTTTATTTCCTGACAAAAATCGGGCTGATGCGCTGGAAACTGTTGACGTAGCGACATCGCTTCTACTAATTAAAAATCGCCGGTCTGGAACCTGAATAGTCCAGACTGGCGATTTATTTTGTGGTATTTTGATCAGTCTATAAGTGAATGGCTTCGCCGTAGGCTGCTTCGGTAGCGTCTTTGATGGCTTCCGACATGGTTGGGTGCGGGTGAACGGTCTTCAAAATTTCTTCCCCTGTTGTTTCCAGTCTACGGGCGGCTACAACTTCGGCGATCATTTCTGTTACGTTGGCGCCGATAAAGTGGGCACCTAAGAATTCGCCGTATTTAGCGTCGAAAATGACCTTCACAAAACCTTCCGGTGCGCCGGCAGCCTTAGCCTTACCCGATGCCGAGAATGGAAATTTACCAACCTTAAGCTCATAACCAGCCTCACGGGCGGCTTTTTCGGTATAACCAACCGAGGCAATTTCGGGAGTGCAGTACGTACAGCCGGGAATGTTGTTGTAATTCAAGGCTTCGACGTGCGGCAATCCGGCAATTTTCTCAATGCAGATGATGGCTTCGGCAGAGGCTACGTGCGCCAAAGCCTGCCCTTTCGTTACGTCGCCGATGGCGTAATAGCCGTCGACGTTCGTGCGATAAAAATCGTCCGTTACAATTTTGCCCCGGTCAACTGCAATACCTAGTTCTTCCAAACCAATGTTTTCAATATTGGCAACTACGCCCGCTGCCGAAAGGACAATGTCAACGTCAAAGGTTTTTTCACCATCCGGCGTTTTCACGAATACTTTACAGCCGCTGCCGCTGGTATCCACTTTCATTACTTCCGATTTGGTATAAATATCAATACCGATTTTTTTGTATTGCTTAGCCAGTTCTTTCGATATGTCCTCATCTTCAACCGGCACTACGTTGGGCAGAAACTCGATGATTGTCACTTTAGTGCCCATGCTGGCATAGACGTAAGCAAACTCAACTCCGATAGCCCCCGAACCGATAACAAGCATCGTGTCAGGCCGCTTTTCGAGCGTCATTGCTTTGCGGTACTCAATTACTTTATTGCCGTCGATGGGAACGCTGGGCAACTGGCGGGCGCGGCCTCCGGTTGCGATGATAATATGCTTCGCTTCGTAGTCCGTAACCTTGCCATCGGCAGCCGTGACCTCAACCTTTTTACCCGCTTTTACCTTACCAAAACCGTTGATTACGTCGATCTTGTTTTTCTTCATTAAAAACTGAACACCTTTGCTCATGGCATCGGCAACACCCCGGCTCCGCTTAATAACGGCGCCAAAATCGGCTTTCGATTCGCCCGAAATGGTGATGCCGTAGTCGGCAGAGTGCTTGATATATTCAAAAACCTGCGCCGATTTCAGCAGGGCCTTGGTGGGAATACAACCCCAGTTCAGGCAAATACCGCCGACACTTTCGCGCTCGATAACGGCGGTTTTAAGACCTAACTGCGATGCCCGGATAGCAGCCACATAGCCGCCCGGCCCGCTACCCACAACGATTACATCGTACTGTGAAGCCATTTTTGTGTATTAAAGTTTTTTGTCAGAAATCGTTTGAGGGTAATCAGGAATTGGTAACTACATCCTGCCCTTCTGTTTTGAGAACGCAAAGGTAGGCTGAAAAGTTGGGACCGAAACCAAACCCTTCCCCCTCCTTCTTTTGTTCTATCTTTGCATGGTCCGAAAAACCGGAATTGCTGGTTTTTCGGACCATATTATATCAATTAACGAGTACGACAAGTTCATGACAACCGACCAGTTGACCGACTTGAGGGCCAGAGTAGAGGCCTTGAGGAGGTATCTTTGACTACGATGCCAAGAAAGAACAATTAGCTGAACTCGAACAGCAGACATTTCAGCCCGAGTTCTGGACCGATGCGGCCCGCGCCGAAGGCGTAATGAAACAGGTTCGGGGTCTGAAAGGCTGGACGACCGGCTACGAGAAATTGAACGGACAGTTTGGCGACCTCGAAACCCTGTATGAGTTTTATGAAGCGGGCGACGTAACGGAAGAGGAAGTAGACGAGGAAGGCCGTAAGGTATCGACAACGCTTGAAGATCTCGAACTCAAAAAGATGCTCGGCAATGAAGAAGACCAGCTTAGCGCGGTTCTCGAAATCAATGCCGGAGCGGGTGGCACCGAAAGTCAGGATTGGGCCGATATGCTGTACCGAATGTATATGCGTTGGGCTGAGAAGCACGGTTACGGACTGAAACAAGTTGATTATCAGGATGGCGACACAGCAGGAATCAAATCGGCGACGATTGAAATCGATGGACCACTGGCTTATGGTTTCCTGAAATCGGAGAATGGCGTTCACCGGTTAGTACGTATATCTCCGTTCGATTCCAACGCTCGCCGGCACACGTCATTTGCGTCGGTTTACGCCTATCCGCTGGTCGATGATACGATTAATATTGAGGTGAACCCGGCTGATATTGACTGGGATACGTTCCGGTCGGGCGGAGCGGGTGGACAGAATGTCAACAAAGTAGAAACGGCCGTTCGGCTCAAGCACAAACCGTCGGGCCTGATTATCGAGTGTCAGCAGGAACGGAGTCAGTTGCAAAACAAGGAAGTTGCGATTCGGCTGTTAAAATCGAAATTATACGAAATAGAAGTGCAGAAGCGCAACGCGGCCCGTGCGGAGGTCGAAGCGAGCAAGCAGAAAATCGAGTGGGGATCGCAAATTCGCTCCTACGTGCTCGACGACCGGCGCGTAAAAGACCACCGAACCGGCTACCAGACCTCGAATACGGAGGCTGTTCTGGACGGCGACATCGACCCGTTTATCAAAGCGTTTTTACTGGAGCAGGAGTAATCGAAATCCGAACCGCCCGGCGGTTCGGATTGTTCTCTTGGCCTGCACCCGGCCCTCCACTCAGCCCGATAGGATTGTGAACCCGATTAATAGCGTGTCAACCCATTCGTTTTTAGCTCTCGGTGATTCGTACACTATCGGCGAAAGCGTATTGGAGCCTGAACGCTGGCCCGTTCAACTGGCGGCTATGCTCCGGAAAGAGGGCTTAGACGTAGCGAATCCTGACATTATTGCCCGAACGGGCTGGACAACCGCCGAGTTGCAGGAAGCCATCAACGCCAGTGGTAATCGGAAAACATATAATTTGGTTTCGTTGCTTATTGGTGTAAATAATCAATATCGGGGACAAAGCGAAGATCGCTACCGGACCGAGTTTCGCGAACTGCTCCGAACGGCTATCAAGTTCGCCGGAGGTAAAGCCACTCATGTTTTCGTGCTGTCGATTCCCGACTGGGGCAAATCGCCGTTTGCAGTCGGGCGCGACACGGATAAAGTGATCCGCGAAATTGACCAGTTCAATGCCATCGCCCAGGATGAATGTCAGAAATCGGGCATTGCTTATGTGGACATTACCCCCCTAACCCGCTCGGCGGCTGCTGATAACACTCAGCTTGCATCCGACGGGCTTCATTATTCGGGAAAGCAAATGGAACAGTGGGCGGCTAAAGCATTGCCAGTAGTAAAAGAGTTGCTGAAAAAGTAGGTCAGGATAGAACAGGGTTCGACTTCTCAAACTTCTTCTTGTAGTATCGAACCGTTCGGCCAATTAAAACTCCACCGACAATACTTGGCGCAATCCACACGGCTGTAGCGGCCCACTCAGGTGCGTTTTCGGGTAGCATCCGGCCCAGATTCGTGACTAAAGCGGCTGTAAATGTGGCAATATACGAGCCGCCCATCCGCGTAAAATGCTGAAAGAGCCACGGTTCGACGTCCCGGTGCATTCCATTAGCAGACAGGGTCATCAACTGTACGTCGCGCCCGGCGAATATCAATGTCAGCAGGCCGAAGAATGAAAATACTACGGGGAAGAACGATGCGCCATTCAGCACCAGCAGATAGACACCAAAGCCAATCATGCCCACGCTCACCGCCAACGTACTGACCGTTAGCCCTTTATCGAATACCGTTGGGCCAGACGTTTTCTGCTTTGTAGCCCGCCAGCCGGTCATGCTCAGGTAAAAACTAAAAATGGCAATGCCCGCCAGAAATAACCGCATCAGTTTAACGGGTTGCAGAGCGCACAACAGTAGAGCCGTCAGGGCAACTGTAATCATGCAGTAGACATAAATCAGACCGGCACGGTTGTGCAGACGGCTCCCTTTTTTCGAGAACATGGGAATCAAGCCAACCAGCAGCGCTGTGCAGCCGGTAGCGATGTGGATAATAAGCAGAGAGATGAGGAGCGTTTTCATGACCGTTGCCGGGGTTGTTTTTCGTTGAGACAAACCTACGACGACGTATTAACTGCCAGCGACTAAAAGGGCCGAACAGTACGATTTGGGACGTTTGACAATCAAAAACAGCAGTTGGAACGAATGAAGGGACGGCTTACAAGCCTTTCAACTCAGCAATCAGCGTTTCGTTGTGCTGGCGGGCAACGGGTATCTGAAACTGCCCGCCCAGCAAGTGAAGTTTATAGCCCTGTGCGTTGCCCGTTACGCGCTCTACCCGGTCAAGATTAACAACATATGAGCGATGGCAACGCGTAATGTGCGGCTGAGCAAGTTGTTTCTCTAAGCGGCTCAGACTACTCCGAAGAAGCGGTTTTGTTAGCTGCCCGTTCCTGAAATAAACGACCGTGCAATAATTATCGCTCGACTCAACAAAAAGCAGATCGCGGGGCGACAGTATTAGCCGGTCTTTTTCATTATCAGCAACCAGCGTTACAGTTTGATCGGGAGAAGCATCCGGCTGATTCTCCGATACGTTCCCGGTTGGCGATTGGGGCGGCAGATCCGTATGAACCGGAACTTCGCGAGCCACGCGGCTGTATTTTTTCAGTCGGATGATATAATTCAGCATCACCAGCCCTACTGTGGGGAAAATACCGATTAAGAACGTAACGCTGATGGCCCACAGCCAACCATTGATTGTTGGTGGTTGGTTTAATAGCCAGCCTAAATAGAGCCGATTACCAACGGCAATGACCAGTACGAATACCAGCACACGGACGATTTCTTTACCAACTGTCCAGCGTTCATCCGAGAAATAACGGGGGAATAAAGCGGGCAATAGCAGAAAATTGGTCAGCATGACAACCGTTGTCACACCGCCGAAACCCAGAATTTTAAGGGCTTTAGCTGATGTTTGCCAGTCATCCAATCCGAACGGCTGGAACACCAGCAGAAACAGGCCAATGAACACACCAATCCCAAACGCTTTTGTCAGATTGCGGGTAAGCGAGTCTTCCGTTGGATAGGGCTGGCTGAGTAGCTTGACCATTAAGAAATTAGCGGAGTTTGTCCGGCATTGTCAAGCAAAGTCCCTATTGACAATGACCCATTTTACGGATGCCAAGTAATACGTAGCGAGTCGTTAAAACAGCCGCCAACCGGCAATCTGCTCCAAAAAGCTGGACAATACGGGCGGATAAACGATAATCATAAATAGAATACCGAATACGGCTCCATAAAAGTGGGCATCATGATTGATGTTTCCAGACCCGCGCTGGGCTTCATAGTAGGAATATGCTAAATACAGCCCGCCAAAAATAAATCCGGGAATGCCAATCGGGATAAAGAATAGAGAGAGTTTTGTTAATGGACTATACAGGATAGCCGCAAAAATAATGGCCGATACGCCCCCCGACGCGCCCAGCGAGTTATAGCCCGGATTATGACGGTGTTTCAGAAAGCTTGGAATATCGGATACCAGAATAGCGATTAAGTAAAACCCGATAAAATACACTGGGCCACTCGCGCCGAACCACTCATCACTACTAAACACGTATTCGATAAGGCTGGCGAAGGAATAGAAGCTGAACATATTGAAAAACAAATGTCCCCAATCGGCGTGCAGGAAACCAGATGTGATTAGCCGGTAATATTGCCCACGGTTTGCTACCAGATAGGGATTCATAATCCAGCGGTTCATCAGGCTGGGGTTGTTCCAGGCCGCCACGCTAACAACAACCGTAACAATAATAATAAGTAGGGTAATGCTCATGAGTTTATATTGAGTATACGCTGTATGATGGGTGAGCTATTCAAGCAGCCCACTGCACAGATGATTTAGCTTTCCCGTTCGACCAATTGACGGGCGAATTGACTAAGTAATGTTTTTCGGGCAGGATCGGCATTAATTTGATCTAAGTTGGCAAACCCCCGGTCAAAGTACGTGTTAATACGTGATTCCGTTATTTGCCGAATACCCAACTGGTCATAAATAGCGGTGACTGCCTGCACTTTTTCGGCTTTATCAAACGTCGTTCGCGTAAGCCAGTCGGTCAGTTCGTCTTTGTAAGAGCCTCTTGCCTGCTCCAGCGCTTCAATCAGCAGAAATGTTTTCTTATTGGCGATAATGTCTCCCCCTACCTGTTTACCAAATTTAGCCGGGTCGCCATACACATCCAGCAGATCATCTTTCAGTTGAAAACCAATGCCGATATTCATGCCGCCTTCATACAAATGGCGCGTCGTTTCTTCATCGGCCCCGCCAATCAATCCGCCTAACTCCAGCGAATAGCCCAGCAACACCGACGTTTTCAGCCGGATCATGTCAATATATTCGGCCTCCGTTACGTCCCAGCGGGTTTCAAAATTCATATCCATCTGCTGACCTTCGCAGACTTCAGCGGCTGTGCGACTAAACCGGGCGAGAACAGGAGCCAGTTTATCGGCGTCTACGTTCAGCAGAAGTTGATACGCATTGACAAGCATTACATCGCCCGACAGAATCGCTACGTTACCGTTCCATTTTTCATGCACGGTTGGCTGGCCCCGACGCAGAGGAGCCTGGTCCATGATATCGTCGTGCATGAGCGTGAAGTTGTGAAAAACCTCGACACCCAGGGCGGGCCGAACAGCTTTTTGCCAGTCGTCAGTGAATAAATACGTGCCCATCAGAGTCAGTAGCGGTCGCATTCGCTTACCGCCGAGACGCATTATGTACCGAATTGGGTCGTAAAGTTCGGGCGGATTCTGCCCGTATTGGATACGCTGAAGTTCGTTTTGAAGAGCATCAATAAAAATAGCTGGACTCATTCGGCGAGGTTGGGATTCAGCCCAAAAATAAGGCAAAAAGCCCCAAAACCCTAACGGCTGAATGACCGGCGGTAGTTCCGCTGAGTGGGCGTGATGAGAATAAAGACAAGCCGGGCCGACAACACAAAATAACCGTCGTTTTTGCCTGTGTTACCGCGCTGCTCGCCCGGTCGGTTGAGGATTGTACCTAATTCGGCCCGGCGGTCCGACAACGAAGCACCCAGCGAACTCATGCTGTTTCGGTCGGCATAAACGGAACTGACGTCGTCTAAGTAATCGCTCAACACGTGCGTGTAGGTTCCTTCCAGATGAAATTTGACTCGCTCCGTTGCCAGCAGCGGCAGCCCGAT
>JANPJE010000304.1:0-15741 GCA_031425355.1 Spirosoma sp.
AAGTCTCACAAAGTCACGATATAAAATAAGTGCAAATATAGTCGGTGACAACCATATACATACCAAGACAGCAAGTCGCTCGTTTCAGGTCAATGGCCTCACGGGTACAACACGTATTTCTTTCTAATTAGTTTGTAAGCATTTAAACCCGGTTCCCAACTTTTACGAATTTTATTTTCCGGTACCCCCGCCAGCAATTGTAAGCGAAGCTGATCCGTGCCCGCCAGCCGGTCGATGTAATTGGTAGCCAGAAAAAACTTGCTTTTGTCCGTTGCCCGCTTGAAAAAATCAAAGAAATAATTCAGCATCAACCCCTGTTTTTGAACAGTAACACCGGACAAATCGAGACCGTAGCAAAGTTGCCCTTCGAGTGGTGGATTGACCGCGCCGGGTTTATCGACCGGCGTAAACGTGTACGGACCGTACTTTGTATACGGAGAACCAATTACCTGAAACTGTTTGTCGGTTCCGCGCCCGAGACTAACCACTGTTCCCTCGAAAAAACAAATGGACGGATACAGCAAAATGGATTGTTGATTGGGCAAATTGGGCGACGGAGCAACGGGCAGCGTGTAAGGCGTTTGGTGCGTATAGTTTTTGACTGGCACTACCGTGAGCGGGCACGTCACCCGTTTGTCTAACCAGCCCTCGCCATTAATCATCCGGGCCAACTCGCCAATCGTTAGCCCATACACCACCGGGATCGGATTCAGCCCGATGAACGACTTGAATTTTGGGTCAAGTACCGGTCCGTCAACGTAATGCCCATTTGGGTTCGGGCGGTCGAGCACAATCAGTTGTTTTTTCGACTCGGCACAGGCTTCCATAACGTAGTGAAGCGTACTGGTATAGGTGTAAAAGCGAGCACCAACATCCTGAATATCAAAGAGAACAATGTCTACCGAATCCATCTGCTGCGGGGTTGGCTTGCGATTTTTTCCATAGAGCGAGGTAATCATAATCCCCGTTCGGGCATCGCGGCTACTGCTGATTTCTTCGCCGTCGGTAGCCTCTCCCCGGAAACCATGTTCGGGTGCGAAGATGGTTTTTATCGTTACGCCCCGAGCAATCAGGCTATCGACCAAGTGAGAGCCGCCCACACGCGACGTATGATTGACGACTAATCCAACGCGTTTTCCCTGCAAAACGGGTAGATACTGACCCATCTGGTCGGCACCAGTCTGAATGGCAGGAACGGATTTTGTCCGACTGGTTTGTGCGGAACAGGCGATAGTTGACAGACTAAAGCCAACAAAAAGCAGTTTTGATAATAAAGTCATAGTTACAATGGAGAACAGCGTCCTGCAAAACTCTTACTTTTACAGACCAGAACAAAATAGTGGTAAGTTAGTAAGTCAGTTAAGTAGTAAGTTGATAAGTCAGTAAGTGGCTGACGCATCAGCAATACATGTGCCGCACCGACTTACCACTTATCAACTTGCCACTTACCACTCACTTATAGACTTACTACTCCATTTGAACGTTCCTGTTTTCCTGGCCCGAAAAGTCCGACACGCGCCCGAGGGTAGCTTTTCGGCCACCGTTACGCGGGTTGGCATTGCCAGTATCGCACTCGGTCTGGCGATTCTGATTGTCGCGTTTGCTGTTTTATTCGGATATAAACGTACCATTGAGCAGAAAATCTTCCTGTTTGGTGCTCACCTGCAAGTTAGTAAATTTACCAACAACGCATCCTACGAAGAAACGGCGTTGTCGCTCAATACGCCCCTGTACCGCGACAGTACGCGGATTCCGGGGTTGCGACACATTCAGGCTGTCGCACTGAAGGCGGGCATTCTGAAAACGCCCGAAGAATTGACGGGGGTTATCCTGAAAGGGGTTGGCCGGGATTATGACTGGAACCTGTTTCGGGGGTCGCTGGTGGCGGGCACGGTGCCCGTTGTGGGTGCCGATACGGGTTCCGGCTCTACGCAACTGCTGCTTAGCCAGCAAATGGCCAACCAGCTCAAAGTGACTGTCGGCCAAAGTATCCCGCTGTATTTTCTGGGGAATGCGCCCCGCGCCCGTAAAATGACGGTAGTAGGCATTTATGATACCGGTTTGGAGGAGGTTGATAAGACCATTGCGCTGGGCGACATCCGCCTTGTTCAGCGGCTTAACAACTGGGGACCCGATTCGGTTGGGAGCTACGAGATTTTCGTGAATGATTTTGACCAGTTGAAATCCGCCACCGACAACATTTTTGAGGTGATGACGCCCGACATGCGCCTGACCCGCGTAACGGACCAGTACCGACCCCTCTTCGACTGGATGCTCCTTCTGGACCGTAACATGGTTATTCTGCTGGCTCTCATCACGTTCGTGGCCTCGTTCAATATGGTATCGGTACTGCTGGTGCTGATGATGGAACGTACCCCGATGATCGGCTTGCTGAAGGCCCTCGGCGGACCTAACTCGCTCATCCGCAGGCTATTTCTATTCGTAGGGCTAAACATGGTTGGTTGGGGGCTGCTCATTGGCAACGTAGTGGGACTGGGCGTTTGTTACCTGCAATACCGCTTTAGACTGATCCCCCTCGACCCAAAAAATTACTTCATCAGCTACGTACCCATTGCCTGGGACTGGGAAACGATTCTGGCCCTAAATGCCGCTACGCTTGTGTTGATTGCCTTAGTGCTATGGCTACCCACCACGATCATCAACCGGATTCAGCCTGTGAAGGCACTGGCGTTTAAGAAATAGACTTGTGAATCAGCTTATCCAGCGATTCCTATAATTTCGCGCTCAATAGAACAGGATGATACTGACCAGCACCAGCGCCTGTTTAGGCTGCGAAGTACCCGTTACTAAAAGTTATCATCGGGCTTGTACTACGGATAACATGCTACGCGTTTACTGAGAAAACGGTTTAACCGTACTACAATTCAGGTTCAAACACGTTTCCTGTGATGAGTCAATAAACGTTGAGCTGACACCCTGTTTTATCTAAATCAGCCAATTAACTTCTACAAATTTAACCGCACTGATAAACGCGAACCAATTGCCTGACACGGAGTTATGTTAATAATTCCTGAATAATTGTAATGATTATGTACATGAAAAGAGCACTTATTCTTTGGGGTATTTTAGCGGCAATAACTACGTCCTGTTATCGGCCGGCAGTAGTTTACTATCCCGCCCCCCGTCACGACAATGGTTTGCACAAGGGGTGGTATAAACAGGGAAAAGTGAAAGGTATTCCACCCGGTCAGGCTAAAAAAATGGGCCGTTATGGACGGTGGAAATGATACATTTTTCAGGAGCGGACGACAGGTCAGCAAGCACACAGCCTTAAGTTAGCGTACATTTGTACTCAGGCAAAACAGATAATTTTTGGGTATCCTTTTCAACTCCTCTACTCAAGCTCTTGGTCTCTTAGGGCTGAGTCAATTCCGCTAACGGCAGCACCCTATTATTCATCCAGTTAGTATTCTGGCTGCTCACTATTCCTATCAATCGGACTCAGTTCGTAAAGGCTCGTTACCTGATAAATAGTGGGGCTTGATAAGGTTTTTTGGCCAGTATCCATCGGATTTAATACCCGGTAAAAATCTGTACATTTACACCAGGCAATGCGGGTATAGTCTTTCAATCCTATTCGCCTAATAAGTTGCGTATTTTGTGTTGTCAGCTCGTTCAAAACAAGAATTTATGGACTTTGTTAAATTAATAGTAACCCCAAAAATTAAATTTGTATTTTTTTTACTTGTAGCAATCTCCACACTAAGTTCCTGTACGACAAAGCAAAATTCTTCATCGCTCGTCGGTACGTGGGAGTTAATTTCGGCAACAACGACGGAAGGAGATACAAGCTTCTCCACATTCGATCCGACGCATAAAATGATTAAGATTATTAACTCAACGCATTTCGCTTTTTTGAACCACCTGTCAACAACAAAAACCGATACGTCTTCACATGAATTTACCGCAGGCGGAGGAAACTATACCTTACTCGATAGCATTTACACGGAGAATTTAGACTACTATACTGATAAGCAATGGGAGAATAACAACTTCGAGTTTGTTGTGAAGATTTCAAATGATACGTTGATTCAAAAAGGAATAGAGAAAATAGATAAGCTTGGCATCAATCGGGTAATTGTTGAAAAATATAAACGAGTGGAGAAGTAACGCAAATGATCCCTTCTATATCAGTTGATTAGCTGGCGATAAAAAATGATCTCGGTGATATTGAAGGTATAAACGATTGATAGTATGTTTTGATTTTCTATGCAGCTTACCGTCAATTCCAATTAATGTTAGATCATCGGCAACGCTAAATCCGCCAAAATCGAACATAACATGATGATTAGGACATAAACACAAAATATTGTCTAAACTATCTGATCCATTATGCGGGATGCCTAATGGTTTTATATGAGCCGCTTCTGCATATAAACCCGTAGTTATATTAATTTCAGTAAGACAAACCTGGCATTGAAAATTGTACATTTTTTTAATGTACGACGACAGTTGCGTATTACGTATTATCCTTTGTACTGTTGTTTCTATTCTTTTCGGCTTACTATAAATGGGTATTTCTTCCTCAACTTTATTGGAATCCGAGTTAGAAATTTTGACCAAAAAGAATCGCCAAACAAAAAAGCCTGACAAACCTTTTTCCCGCCAATAGTGATCAACTCTATACAGGCCATCGTATCGATACCCCACAATCGGTGCAAATACTGATTTGTGTTTTTGCCCGCGTACCACACGTACCGGTAACCCTTGCTGACAATTAATTGCTAAAGCTAAGTTCTGGTTAGTTAGCTGTTGATCAGCGACTTGGAGGCCTGTATCTTGGCTACGTCCACCGTGTCCGGTATAAATAATGACATCCCCATGATCTTCGTCATCTTCGTAACCGCCAGAAAGCACAATTGAATCAGCACCTTCCGTTTGTGAGCCACTTATACCTGCTTGTATCGGGCGATGCACTCCATACTGCGATAAAAAGAAGCGACTTTCAAATTCACTTCCTTCTGGAATATTGGGTATTTCTCCAAAAATGCGCATGGCGATAAGTTATTCGATAAAAATGGGGCCGGGTTCTTAAGACCGGCCCCATTGATTACCGGAAAGGTTTCCCGATGTTTTTTTATGTTTGACTTACTATTCGATTACCGACCAGGATTATACCGTGCGGCATCAATTATAGACCATAAATGAATGATCCATCCCATTAGTATAAACCAGAGACCCGCAGCCAGAAAAAATTGCAAAATAGCCATAAGCAGACGCCCTTGTAGCAACTGACCCAAACCGGGAATAAAGAAACTGCAAAGAGCAGCCAGTACATTGCCGCCCGACCCTTGACCTGCCATAGTTTCAGTAAATTAGATTTTACAACCCCAGCACTCGCTTATTAAACGCGTCATCAGCACCGGTTCCGGCAAAGTCGTCGAAGGCGCGTTCGGTGACGCGGATGATGTGGCTGTCGATAAACGGCGCGCCCTCAGCGGCTCCTTGTTCGGGGTGTTTCAGGGCGCACTCCCACTCCAAAACGGCCCAACTGTCATAATCATATTGCGCCAGTTTGCTGAATATTCCCGAAAAATCGACCTGTCCGTCGCCCAATGATCGGAAGCGCCCAGCCCGTTCGACCCAGCCCTGAAAACCACCATAGACGCCCTGTTTGCCCGTTGGATTAAACTCGGCATCTTTCACGTGGTAGGCATAAATCCGCTCGTGATAAAAGTCGATAAATTGCAGATAATCAAGACATTGTAATACAAAATGACTTGGATCATAATTGATACCGGCGCGCGGATGGTTACCCACTTTCTCCAGAAACATCTCGAACGTAACGCCGTCGTGCAGGTCTTCGCCGGGGTGCAGTTCATACCCGACATTCACGCCTGCTTCGTCAAAAGCGTTTAAAATTGGCAGCCAGCGATTTGCCAGTTCGGTAAACCCCGTCTCGACCAACCCAGCAGGACGCTGAGGCCACGGATACACGAACGGCCACAGCAACGCGCCCGAGAACGTAACGTGACCCGTCAGGCCGAGGTTTTTGGAGGCTTTGGCAGCCAGCATCAACTGGTTAACGGCCCAGGCTTGCTGGTCTTTGGGTTTGCCCGCCAGTTCAGCCGGTCCGAATCCATCGAACATAGGGCCGTATGCCGGATGAACGGCCACCAACTGGCCCTGTAAGTGCGTAGACAGTTCGGTGATTTCGACGCCAATATCCTTGAGCTTACCTTTGTATTCGTCGCAATATGTCTGACTTTCGGCAGCTTGCTTCAGGTCGATCATGCGGGGGTCCCAGGTTGGAATCTGGACACCTTTATAGCCGAGGTCGGCCATGTATTTGGCAATCGTTTCGAGCGAATTAAACGGGGCAGTATCGCCCAAAAACTGGGCCAGAAAAATGCCCGGACCTTTCATTGTTTTCATGCAGTAATCAGTTTTGAATGATAGAGTGAGTAAATCGCTCTTTGACAGTTAAATCTCTACCCAGGCTTGTTTCCGGTTGCTCTCCAGGATTTTCTCGCAAATAAGCAGCTCGCGGTAGCCATCGGCAAAGGTTGGAAAGGTTGGGTTAGAGGGTTGCTTTCCGGCAACAATGGCGTCGTACACTTCCTTAAATAACTGCTTCGACGTATCGGGAAAGCCTTCGTTATGACCACCGGGGAACGAAATCACCGACCGAGCTTCGGGGTGCGCCAGTGAGGGGTCACGCATGAACGATTCATTGGCTCCGTCGCGGTTGCCAATCCACATTTCGTTGGGGGCTTCGGAGTTCCAGGCAAACGTTTTCTTCGATCCGGCAATCTCTAAGCGCATCTGGTTTTTGCGACCTGCCGACACCTGCGATACGGTAATTACGCCCCGGTTGCCATTGTCGAAACGCAGCAATACGTTGGCGTGGTCTTCGGTGTTGATCGGCACATCGGCATAATCTTCGGGCTGGAGCATCTTGCCCGAATACGTCTCTACCGGCTTCAACGGCTTTTTCCGGACTTTGTGGATGGTGTTGAAATCGGCCATAACGGCCACTGTTTTCAGACCCGTGATGTATTCCAGACTGTCCATCAGGTGCGAACCAATATCGGCAATGGCGCGCGAATCACCCGATTTGTCGGGTTCGAGCCGCCAGTTGTAGTCAGTATCGTAGAATAGCCAATCCTGCAAATACGAGCCGATTACCGAATACACATCGCCCAAACTATTCTGCTCCCGCATAACTTTCATTTGCCGAACCAGCGGGTAATAACGCAGGTTGAAATGCACGGCATTGACTAACCCCGTTTGCGCGGCCAGCTCGACCAATTCTTTGGCTTCGTGCAGGTCTTTAGCCAGTGGTTTTTCGCAGACAACGTGCTTACCCGCCAGCAACGCAGCCTTTGATTGCGCGTAGTGCAGGAAGTTGGGTGTGCAGATGTGCACAACCGTGATGTCCTCCATTGCCAACAGTTCATCAAACGTACAGGACCGTTCGATGCCTAACTGATCGGCTTTCTGACGGGCCAGTTCGGGCGTCACTTCGCAGAGCGCGAGGACATTTGTATTGGGCAGGCGACGCAGGGCTTCGATGTGCGCGGGTCCGATAAATCCGGTGCCAACGACACCGATGTTGATTTTTTGCATTGGTTTGGGATTAGATAAAGGGAATTAAACACAGAGTGGTCCGTCATTGCGGCACAGAGAACACAGAGCTTTTTCCTGAAAAATTGCATTAACAATTCTTCGTATCCTCTGTGCCGTAATGGCAGACCACTCTGTGTTCAACAAAAAATTACTCAACAAACTTCGTCCATTTTTTGGAATCATCCCGGCTCGACGCGATGACCGTGTCGATGAAGGCCAGACCGCGAACGCCGTCGGCGGCTTTGGGAAAGTCGTAAATAGGGTCGGGGTCGCGGCCTTCCATATGTGCTTTTATGGCATGGGCGAAGTTGCGATAGAGATTGGCAAACGCTTCAAAGAATCCTTCGGGGTGACCTGCCGGTAACCGCCAGTGCGCCTTTGCGGACGCGGATAAATCGCCGACGTTCGGGCGGATGATGCGCTGGCCTTCCTGCGATTTGTACTTCAGCGTGTTCGGCTCCATCTGGTGCCACTCCAGCCCACCGAGCTCGCCCCATACGTAAATTTTCAGCGCGTTTTCTTCACCGTTGGCAATCTGACTGGCGTGCAGAACACCCCGCGCCCCATTGTCGAACCGAAGCAATACGTTACCGTCGTCGTCGAGTTGGCGACCGGGCACAAACGTTGTCAGATCGGCGCAGAGTTCGGTGATGTGCAGGCCCGTTACGTACTCGGCTAAGTTTTCGGCGTGGGTGCCAATGTCGCCCATACAGCCGGCGGCACCCGATTTAGCCGGGTCGGTGCGCCAGATCGCCTGCTTGTAATCGTTATGTTCTTCGTCTTTCGAGAGCCATCCCTGCGGGTACTCGACCACGACTTTCCGAATCTTGCCTATTTTCCCACTCTGAATCATGGCGCGGGCTTCTTTCACCATCGGGTAGCCCGTGTAGTTATGCGTCAGGCCGAACACCAGACCCGACGTTTCTACAATCTGAGCCAGTTCTTTAGCCTGTTCCAGATTGAGCGTCATGGGCTTGTCGCACATGACATGAAACCCATTTTCAAGGGCGAGTTTAGCCGGCGGAAAATGCAGGTGATTGGGCGTAACGATAGAGACAAAATCCATTCGTTCGCCTTCGGGCAGTGCTTTTTCCTGCTCAATCATTTCCTCGAACGAGGTGTAAACCCGATTTTCGGGCAGGTACAGGGCGTGGCCGGTTGCTTTCGATTTGTCGGGCGATGCACTGAAACAGCCGCAAACCAGTTCGATTTCACCATCGAAACCAGCGGCCCGGCGATGAACGGCCCCAATGAAGGCATCAAGCCCTCCGCCAACCATACCCATTCGCAATTTTCTATGCATTGGTACGTAAGTTGAATGTAAACAGGTTAGAAAAGGGGATTGTAACGGTAGGTTTACTGTTTTCCGTTTACGGTTTATGGTTTTCTGTTCACGGTTGGCGGAGCATACCGGCGGACCAGCGAAAGCAATTTAGCGTCAGCCAACCATAAACCGTGAACCGCCACCCCCTTTTTTGCACCGGAAAATTAGTTGTTTTCTCTTATTTTTCGGAAAGTTTGCACAAAAACGGCCTTTTAGTGGGGAGTTTATCCCGTCGGCTGTCTTTTGTTCGATAATAAAGTTGAAAACTCACTAAATCCCTTTCTATAGAAATGAACCAAACCGTTAATCCTTCGCGGCTATTTCTGGCCAGTTGCCTTGCTATTATTACTACGGCCTTCTCTTTCAGTATCAGGGCGGGTATTCTGCCTCAGTTAGCCACCGATTTCGGGCTGACTGCCGAGCAGTTGGGCTTTATCAATTCAATGTTCTTTTTTGGCTTCCCGATTTCAATGATTATCGGCGGCTTAGTGTATCACACGGTAGGGCCAAAAGCAATTATGCAGGTTGCCGTTGTTGCCCACACCCTGGGTATTCTGCTTACTATTTATGCGGGTGGGTATGTTGGTTTGCTGTTTTCAACGTTCTTCATCGGTTTCGGAAATGGCTGTACGGAAGCTGCCTGTAACCCGATGATTGCTGATATGTATCCCAACAATAAGTTGAACAAAATGCTGGGACGATTTCACATGTGGTTTCCCGGTGGCATCGTGATTGGTAGTTTGATCTCTAAATTTATGACCGAGGGTGGCTTCTCGTGGCAGGCTCAAATCTGGGTGCTTATGATTCCGACGGTGGTTTATGCGTTCCTGTTTTTCGGTCAGCCTTTCCCAAAGCCAAAAGTAGAGGGCGTTACGTCATTGGCGAAGAATTTCCAGGCCATGCTTACCCCGTTGTACATTGCTCTGTTCTTTTGTATGGCACTGACAGCCATTACCGAATTTGGCCCGAACCAGTGGGTAGCCGTTGTTCTGGGTAGCAGCGGAGCCGATGCCATGCTGGTATTAGCGTTAACATTCGGTGTTATGACGGTTGGTAGACTTTTCACCGGTCCGGTTGTAGCGCAATTTGGTCAGACGGGTGTCCTGCTGGGCGGTGCGATCTTAGCCACTATCGGTATTTATATGTTCAGCACCGTTACAGGTCCGATAGCTTATTTAGCCGCAGTTATATTTGGCCTTGGCGTATGTTTTAACTGGCCAACCATGATTGGTTTCGTAGCTCAGCGGGTTCCGTTGAGCGGAGCGTTAGGCATGTCCATTATTGGTGGAGTGGGTATGCTGTCAACGTCTATCTTCCAACCCATTATCGGGCGGTGGATTGATGCAGACCACGCCGAAGCCGCAGCAAAAGGTCTTACCGGTCCCGCACAGGAATTAGCCGCAGGTCAAGCGACGTTGTCTACCATGATGACGTTTCCGATCATTCTGATTTTTCTGTTCACCGGCCTGTACTTTTGGCTGCGTAACAGCAAAGCCGGTCACGTTGACGAAAGCGTTGTGCTGGAGCAGCCTCAGTTATAAGCCGTGGTGTTGGCGGGGCCGCCCGTGCGGTTCTTAAACCCGACACCACAACACACTATAAACAACCCCGAATCCATCATGTTCGGGGTTGTTCGTTTTTGCACCGTTTACTAACAGATAGCTAAAACCACTCCTGCTTACTTGCCTGTTTCTTAACAAGTTAATAACTTACGGTGCTGATCAAACTCCTCCGCCATGAACCGCGTTTACCTGTTCTTATTTATGCCATTTTTGTTGTTTGCCACGTGGGCCGACAAACTAATTGCGCCGGAAAATCACCAATCCGATACACGTACTCTTTCTGGTATGATGTCGTTAATCCCGGTTTGTGGTCTGGCGCATGTGAATGGTATACCTTACACATTGCTGAAACAACCCGTTGCTCTGCGGTCGGGTGTCGGTCAATTTCCGAATCCTACGTCCACGAAAAACGAAAAAGCACAGGCTTTTTTTGAGCAGGGCATGGGCTACCTGCACGGATACGCGCTGGTCGAAGCGGCCCGCTCGTTTCATGAAGCATTACGTTACGATTCAACACTGGTGATGGCGCATGTTGGGCTAAGCCGGGTGTATATGGAATTAGACGACAATCAGGCAGCATACAAAGCCGCCGAAGCGGCAAAAGCCTTAGCTAAATTCGCATCTGAGCGCGAAAAAGCACACGTCGACTTGCGGTTTGCCCAGTTGAAAGCCGTCGACTCGCTCAACAATCAGAAACTCCTCAATGAATACCGGCTGAAAATAAACCGGGTCGTAAAGCGCTTCCCGCAGGACGCTGAACTCTGGCTGATTGCCGGTAATGCGTATGAACGTTTGGCCTCCGGGCGGGGTCAGGGTACGTCGACGGCGAGCATCGCGATCTACGAAAAAGTGTTGCAGATGCATCCCAACCATCCGTCGGCGCACCATTTTCTGATTCATGCCTACGAGGGTATGGCCGAATACGTTAAAGCGCGTGAACACGGCGAAGTGTATGCCCGAATGGCTCCGAATCTGGCTCATGCCTTACACATGTATGCTCACGACCTGATGAAAACCGGCGATGTGGATGAGGCTATCGCACAGATGAAAAAAACCGACGACATTGAGCGAAACCTTTATAAATCAGACCGTTACGAGTCAATGTACGACTGGCATCACATCCATAACATTTCTTTGCTGGGACTTTGTTATCAATATCAGGGCCGAATTCAGGAAGCGGAGCAATTAGCGAAGGAGCGATACATGACCGCTCGACCCAGCTATGCCGAACGGACATTTTATAACAAAATGGGCTATCCGGCTTTGCTCATCACGCAAAACCGCGATACCGAAGCCGTTCCTATGGCAATGGAATTAACAACGGGCAAAACACTCGGCGAACGGGTCATCGGTCATTATCTGCTGGGATTGACACAGGTAAAGAAAAACCAGCTCAATCAGGCCCGGCTCTCACTGGCAGCCGCTCAAGATGCGCTGAAAGAAGCCAAGAAAGCACAGGATAATGACTGGCTCAACTCCTGGCTGGACCCACATCCGAAGTTTTTAGCAGCCCTGATTTCCTTATCCGACCCCGCCGAACGCGAGAAAGGCATGGCCGATATTCGCAAGTTTCAGGCCAGTGCCCACGAGCAATACGGCCCCGACCCCTGGATCGAAGCGTTGTTCCAATTAGAAATGATCGCACAGGTAGCCTGCCAGTTGAAGCTGACCGATTTTGCCGAAGAATCCGCTAAAACTCTCGCGGAGCACGACCCGAATTACCCCGGCACGCATTACGTACTGGCCCGCGTTGCCACGCTAAAAGGCGATGCCGCTACAGCCAGTCGCGAGCATCAACTGGCCCGGCAAGGATGGTCAAAAGCTGATGCGGTATTTCTGGCGCAGAATTTCAAAAAACGGTAATTATCGTGCTGGTACGTTTCAGGACCGACTGATGAGCATCGCGACCACCTCAAAATTGCCCGTCAGAAAGTAGTTAGGGGTTGTCAGAAATGGACCACTCACTACCTAACAACTGTTGACTGCGCTTGACAATGCCTTACTATTTCCCGACCTATTACTGTGCTCAGATCAGCAGCAGACCTGTCACGGCCAGGGCGATGGCACAAAGTGAAACAATAAGCCAGATGAGTGCTTTTTTATCCGTTGTCTCTCTCATCGTTCCTTTGTGCCTTTTAGCTCAACAAAGGTTTATAAAAATGGTCCTGAAGTCAATACCAGGATTTTGGTATTTGGGCGCGTGGGTATCATGCAGTCAGTGGTACGGAGATGGAAACCGTTGTACCTGAACCGGGGTTCGACCCAAACCGGCAATGGCCTTTGAGCAATTCAACACGCTGCCGGATATTCACTAACCCATTACCAGCCAAACTATTCAACCGGGCAGCATCGAAACCTTGCCCATTATCGCGATAGTCAACACGAAGGGTATCTGACTCGATATGGATTGACAAATCGACCTGCGAAGCCTGGGCATGTTTGATGGCATTTTGCAGCAACTCCTGCACCACACGAAACAGGTTGATCTCGATATTTTCGGGTAATTTCTGCGGCACATGCTGCGGCACGAATGTTACGTTCAGGTGATCACCTTCATTAATTAGGGCCACCATTTCTGAAATGGTCTGCACCAGCCCTGACTCGGAGAGACTGCGCGGGTGCATATCGTGGATGATGCTGCGAATGTCGTCAATGGACGATTTCAGTACGGACAGCGAGCGTTTTTTTAACTCCTCAACGGGTACGGTTGGCGACCCCAGCGAGTTCAGATACATTTTCAGTACGGCCAGATTCGCCCCTACCCCATCGTGCAATTCTTTGGAAAACCGCTGACGCTCAAGTTCCTGCGTCCGAATCGAAACGGTCAATTCGTGGGCCTGCCGGTCTTCAAGCTGGGCAATTCGATACCTGTAAATACCGTATAGTCCACCCAGAAGCAGGGCAATTAGTGCCAGTCGAAACCAGAGCGTTGCCCAGAAAGGCGGTTTAATCACCAGAATCATCGACGCTCCCTGTTCGTTCCAGACACCATCATCGTTGCTGCCCTTCACCCGAAATACGTACTCGCCCGGCGGCAGTTTAGTGTAATTAGCCGTGCGCCGATGATCCGCCCGAACCCAGGTAGGGTCGATGCCTACTAACTGATACATATACTTATTCTTGCGGGTATTGGAAAAATTGAGAGCCGCAAATGAGAACTCAACAAAGTTCCGGTCGGGGCCGAGCGACAGGTGCGTTTGATTGGGGTTGTGGATGCTGTCCAGGACCGATATACCCGTAATCCGAATGGGTGGCACAAAGGTGTTGACCCGAAGTTGATCGGGCCGGAAGTAGGAGATGCCGTTGACTCCACCGAAAAACAGCGTTCCGTCGGTGTGTTTGTAACACACGTTTGTATTGAACTCATTGCTTTGCAGTCCGTCCGAAACGTCATAGTTTTTCAACACGCCCTGCACGGGTGAAAAGCAGGTCAGACCCGCATTGCTGCTCAACCACAGGTTTCCCCCATCGTCGGGCAGGATACCATAAATTACGTCATTGGGCAACCCGTCGGCGGTGGTATAGTGGCGCAGAATACGCATTTCACTCAGGTCAACCCGATACAGTCCGCAGTCAGTGCCAACCCAGAGCGACTGACCAATCTGCCGTAGCGAGCGAATGGTAGAACAAAGTGGGTAGTTATCGGTCTTGATCGTCAGCAGGCGTTTCGTCGCCCGATTATACCCGATCAGGCCATGCCCCAGCGTACCGAGCCAGATCGTCTGCCCGGAATCAGGACTATACATCAGTCGGATTGTGTAAGCCGAAATGGCCTTGAGAACCGGTATGTCATCCCAGTTTTTCCATCGTTTCGTTCCGACATCGAACCGCGATAGGCCACCCTGCCCACCCGTCCATACCTCGGTGGTGCGGCCCGCCGAATCCGTTAGTAGCTGAGCAGCATAGACATAGAGATGTTTTGTGTTTCCGGTTGACGGGTACGGACGAAGCATATGCTGAACCGGGTCGTAATTGACCAAGCCACGCCAGTCGGCTAACCAGATTGTTTTGTCGTTATCGAGCGTAACAACCCGCACCTCGTTCCCGATAATATTGCCCGGACTGCGCTCGTTCAATAACGGCTGTACCTGACCCGTTTTGATCGAATACTGCAATAGACCGCCCGTTCCTGTACCAATAAACAGGTTATTGTCCTGACCCGAAAGCCGGAAAATCATATTGTCGGACAAGGAAGAGGTCGGATTGTCGGGGTCGCGCTGAATCAGGTGAAATGAAAACCGACCGGGGTCGTATTTGTCGATACCGTGGCTGCTGAACCCAATCCAGACGATACCCCGTTTATCTTCGTATAAACTCCAGACGCTGTTTTCGGCCAGACTAAGGGGATTGTTTCGCGAATGGCGCAGATACGAAAATGTCCGATCTGCCGGATTGTAAATGGATATCCCCCCCGTGCGTGACCCAATCCAGATACGTCCGGCGCGGTCATGTAGCAAAGCCGTTACCTCATTACTGCTCAGGTCGCTGCTCGTGTTGCCCTGGCGGTAATGCTGTATGCGTTGGCTGCCCGCCAGATCACTGACCGTAAATACGCCATCTTCGCGCGTACCGATCCATAAATTGCCTGATTTATCAAACAGAATCGTTTGCAGCAATGACCGGGTATCGAGTTGGTTTTGGGTGAAGACCGGCTCGAATGTCCGATGCAGCGAATTATACCGATAAATTTTCTGATAAGTAGATACCCACAGATCGCCATTGGGAGCTAAACAGATGTCGTAGAGTGAGTTATCGTTTGCAAAGTGAGTACTAATTTTCCGCTTGCCGGTGTCGATGCAGAAAAGGCCGCGTTCGTCGGTCATTACCCAGATATTCCCCTGACGGTCTTCAGTGAGTCGTTTGATAGACGCTGTATCGAGCAAATGGCTGGACCTGAACACATCGGCAAACCGATCAAAGCATTCATTTTTCCTGTCGTACAGGTTCAGTCCACCGCCCGTGCCGACCCAGAAACGCCCGTGCGAATCGACCAGCGTTGCCTGTATAATACTGTTGTTAAGTCCTTTTTTGCCGCCAGGCCGAAACACCTTGAATTCATACCCATCAAACCGGTTGAGGCCATCCTGAGTGGCAAACCACATAAAGTCGTCGTATTGCGCAATAGCATAGCCCGTTCCCTGCGAGAGGCCCTTCTCCTGCGAATAATGCTCCAGCAAAACAGCCTCCGGTAGTTCACGCCGATTAGGCATCTGACCAAATGCCGCGAGTGCGTTGAACAGACAAATAACGAACGCAAAACGAGCC
>JANPJE010000305.1:0-21070 GCA_031425355.1 Spirosoma sp.
TTTCTTCCCGGAAAGGAATTGTGGAGTCGAAACCGCTTGATAAGCTAAATTGTTATGAATAAAAAAATACGCTTTTTAACCGCGTATGTCTGCTTATCGTATGAATACAAACGGAAAGAAAACGGTCGTTTTCGGCGCAACCGAGAAGCCGGGTCGTTACGCTAATCTGGCGGCTCACAGCTTGCTTCGCCATGGTCACGACATTGAATTGATTGGCTTAAAAGAGGGAGAAATTGATGGACACACCATCCAAACCGGGCATCCGGCTCTGGACGCTGTCGATACGGTAACGATGTACGTTGGGCCAAAAAATCAGCCTGACTTGTACGATTATATCAAAAGCCTGAAGCCTCGGCGGGTCATCTTCAATCCCGGTGCCGAAAATCCCGAATTTGAACGCCAGCTACGTAACGAGGGTATCGAACCCGTGCATGCCTGCACATTGGTCATGCTGTCAGTAGGGACGTATTAATTTTTGTAGAGACACAATACTTTGCCGCACCGGCGGACCGGTCTCTACAAAAGTTAATCACCATTTAATGAGTGCCGATGCCCACGTGAAACCGCTCCCGAAGGCTGCCAGACAAACCAGATCGCCGGGTTTGATACGTCCCTGTTCGAACGCTTCGGTTAAGGCGATGGGAATGGATGCGGCTGTAGTGTTGCCGTACTGCTGAATATTGTTGAAAACTTTTTCGTCGGGCAGGTTCATCTGCTGTTGCACATAGCCCGAAATACGAATATTGGCCTGATGCGGTACCAGCAGCGAGAGATCGTCCGGTTGGTAGCCGTTGGCGGTCAGGCTTTCGTTAATCACTTCCACAAACCGCACCACAGCATGTTTAAACACCGTATTGCCGTTCATCGTTACGTTGTAATTTCCTTCGGCAAGGGTTTTCTCTGTAATCCATGATCCTTCGCGGCTGCTGCCCGGATCGCGGATGTACAGTTCCTCGGCATAGCGACCGTCGGCGTGGAGGTGCGTTGACAAGACCCGATGTTCGGGGTCATGGGTGGCCTGTAGAACAGCCGCACCGGCACCATCGCCAAAAATCACCGCTACGCCCCGACCCTCATTGCTTTTGTTAAGCAGCGACGACTGAATCTCTGAGCCAACCACCAGAATGGTCTTGTACATGCCCGTTTTAATGAACTGGTCGGCTATGGAAAGCGCGTACACAAAGCCCGAACACTGGTTTCGGATGTCGATAACGCCAATGCCCTCCAGACCCAGTTCACGTTGCATCAGGAACGCCGAACCGGGAAAATAATAGTCCGGCGTAATGGTGGCATAAACGATCAGGTCAACAGCCGATGGCTCCAGTCCGGCGCGGTCGAGGGCCATCCGCGAAGCGGCCGTAGCCATGCTGGCATTGGTGTCTTTTCCGTAGGTGAAATACCGCCGTTGTTTAATGCCGGTCCGTTCCTGAATCCAGGCGTCGGAGGTGTCCATATATTGGGTTAGGTCATCGTTGGTAACGATGTTGTCGGGCACATAAAAGCCTAACCCTTTGATGCTTGAATACGTATCGGTCATTCGTTGATGGAAAAATAGTCGGTAAAAGTAGCACTTTTTCCAACTGAAGTTTTCTTAAAAGACCAATTGTGCTATTAATATCGGAAAAAGCCAACTGTCCTGATTATACAGGCTGTAACTCAATCGAATATTCTTCCATAATCAGATTGGCCAGCAATTGACGGCAGGCGGCATCGACGGTTGTGCGGGCCTGCTCTTCCGTATCCGCGTCAACTTCGAGCCGGATGTGTTTTCCGATGCGAACATTGTCGATGCTGTCCATGTGTAAATTATGAAGCCCCAGTTTAACGGCTTTGCCCTGCGGGTCCAGAATTTCCGACCGGGTCATGATGTTAATTTTGGCGATGTATTTCATTAGTGAAGAAGTGACTGAATGATTAAGTGATTGAGTGATTGAATAGCTAACGCGAACTGTATTGAATCACTCAATCACTTAATCATTCAGTCATTTTGAAATTAGTGAAACAAGGATGTAAAGCAGAATAATAAGTGGAATGCCGGCAAACTGCAAAAATAGCAGGAGTAGGGCGGAAGCGATGAGAAAACTGAATTTAATCCGATTTTCGGTCCATCCAAACGATTTGAACTTGAGCGCGAACAGCGGCACTTCGGACACAAGCATGAACGAAAAGGCAACCATCATGCCCAGCGCAATGTCGTTTTTCCAGATAGCATCGAACTGCGGCTGATAGCGTTCCATGAGCGGAAATGCCCCGATAAGCATCGCATTGGCCGGAACGGGCAACCCAATGAACGACTCGGATTGGCGCGTGTCGATGTTGAAATTAGCCAGCCGCAGGGCCGATAAAACCGCAATCAGAAACGCGCCGTACGAAAGCGAACCCAACTCCTGAAACCAGCAAAGTTGAAAGACGAGCGTAGCGGGCAACACGCCAAACGTTACGACATCGGCCAGTGAGTCCAGCTCCTTCCCAAACGGCCCCGATACGTTGACCATCCGGGCCACAAACCCATCGCCGAAATCGAGCACGGCGGCCAGGCCAATCAACCAGGCCGCTGTATCCAAATGACCGCGCAGGGCCATCACGATGCCAATACACCCACACAGCAGATTGCCGCAGGTCATGGCGTTGGGGAGGTGTTTGAGTAGGTTCATAAATGTAAAACGGAATGGTATTCCGTTTGGCCGATAGGCCAACTATTTTGTCGCTATAAAAATTGGCCTGTTGGCCAAACGGAATACCATTCCGTTTTACATTTTAACAAACGGGTTCGTACGTTTTTCCTGACCGATAGTCGTTGATTCCATGTGGCCGGGATAGACCGTGTAATCATCGGGAAGGGTAAAAAACTGCGTTCGGATGCTGTTGATGAGGTCGGCATGATTGCAATAGGGGAAATCGGTACGGCCAACGCTTCCGGCAAACAGCACATCGCCCCCAATAACGTAGCGGTCGGCATGGTTAACAAACGCTACGTGACCCGGTGCGTGGCCCGGAACAAAGATGACATCTAAAGCCGTGTTGCCAAATCGAAACTGATCGCCTTCTGTCAGGAATTCGTCAATGTCGGATGGCTCATAGCCGCGAAGCCCATACAACGCACAGCGCGTTGGCACATCGTTATAAATGACTTTATCGAAGGCATGTAAATACGCTTTCACGCCAAAGGTTCGCTTTACGTAGGCTACCCCAAACACATGGTCGAGGTGAGAGTGGGTGAGGAGTAAGTATTTGACCTTGAGTTTATTCGACTCTATATACTGACGTAGCGCTTCCTTCTCAGCCTGCTCGTAACAGCCGGGGTCGATAATGACTGCCTCGCCCGTTGTGTCGTCGGAAACGACGTATGTATTTTCGTGAAAAGGAGAAAACTCGAAGGATTGAACCATATGGTCGCGTAGCCTGGACGGCCACGTCCGGGTAGAATATGCTCAGTAGTTTTATACCCGGACGTGGCCGTCCAGGCTACTAACTTACAAAAGTAGAAACACTGTTGGTTTTTTACGCAAGTCGGGAACCTGCGTTTTCCATTCGCGCACAGTCATCGTCCGAATAAACGCGTCGGGGGCGGTCAGGTTGCAGGCTACACACAGGCGCGTGTTGGGCAGGCAATTGGCTAACGTATCGGCAAAAAGCGCGTCGTTCCGGTAGGGCGTTTCCATGAAAATCTGCGTCTGATGCCGTTCCTGCGCTTCTTTTTCGAGAAATTTCAGGGCGCGTGCCCGGTCCTGCCGCTCGATGGGCAGGTAGCCATGAAACACAAACGACTGCCCGTTCAGTCCCGACGCCATCAGGGCCAGTAAAATAGACGATGGTCCTACCAACGGTTCAACCCGCCAGCCGAGGGCATGGGCCATACCCACAAGTACCGCACCGGGGTCGGCCACACCGGGGCAACCCGCTTCCGACAAAATACCCGCGTTACGTTTGCGTTCGGTCAATTCCTGAATCTGTCGGCGCGTATCGACCGGGGGCGTGTCTTTGTCGAGGTCGAAAAACGCCGTTTCGTCGATGATGCGCGTTGTTTTCAGGCTGGCGATAAACCGGCGGCCCGAGCGGGCATTCTCGACAAAAAAAGCATCCGTCTTTTCAATGACCTCCCGAATCTGGGGAGAAAGCACCCGGTCGGCCGTGTCTTCGGCGAGGAGCGTAGGAATGAGGTACAGTGTTGGCATATATTAGTTAAACGCAAAGGGCGCAAAGTTAAGCGCAAAGATTTACGTTGCGCTCATCGCGTATTCTAAACGCCTTTTGCTGGTTCGCCAGTGCGGTTTACAAACGCAATTAATATCTCTACGAATTCCACTGGTTTTTCGGCCTGCACCCAGTGGCCTGCGCCCTCGATTGTCTCGATTTCGACGTTCGGGAAAATGCGTTTTATCGTTGGAATATCTTCATCCAGAATATACGGCGATTCACTGCCCCGGATAAATAAGGTCGGGTCGGTCACGATACGTGGGTTAGTCAGTTCTTCGCCAACGCCGTGCAGTTCGCGTTCGATAACGGGCAGATTCAATCGCCAGTCGAAGCTTCCCTGCTCGTTGCGATACAGATTTTTAAGCAGAAACTGCCGCACGGCCATAATTGGCTCGAATTGCTGCAAAACAGCGTCGGCTTCAGTACGTCCTTTAATGCCCGGCAAATCAATAGATTTCAGTCCGCGAATGAGTTCGGCATGATGAATCGGATAAAACTTCGGCGCAATATCAACTATAACGAGTCTCTCGAAGGTATTCGGGTAAAGCATGGCGTATTGCATCACGGTTTTGCCACCCATCGAATGACCAACTAATATCGGGTTTTCTAATTGCTGGTCGATCAGAAATTCGCGCAGATCGGCGGCCATGCTCTGGTAGTCCTGCTCATCGGCGCGGGGCGACTGCCCATGATTGCGCTGGTCGAGGGCAAAGACGCGGTAGCCCCGTGCGGCAATGGTTTTGCTGACGGTCAGCCAGTTATCGGATGAGCCAAAAATACCATGCAGAATAACAATAGCCGGGCCGGTCTCGCCGGTTTGTCGGAAGAATAATTTCATAATAAGGGAGGAGCGGGAGGAAAGGAGGAGAGGAAGAAAGGAGAAGAAAGGAGAAGAAAGGAGAAGAAGGTTGCTGCTGCTTTCCTTTTCTCCCGCTCCTCCTTTCCTCCCTTCATTGAACATAAACCACTTTTTCCCGCTGCTTAACTAACTCGCCGAACGATTGCAGGGTAAACCCGTTTTCATGGGCTACGCGCTCAAATTCGGTTGTGCTGTCGGGAGTGACGGCAATAAGCAAACCACCCGATGTTTGCGGATCGGCCAGGATATACCGCTGGGTTTCGGTCAGATCAGAAATCTTGTGGCCGTAGCTATCCCAGTTGCGAACGGTGCCGCCCGGAAAACTTTTCTGCGCCAGATATTCTTCGACCATCGGCAGTTTCGGCACAGCGTCGAAATTGAGAATCGCGCTTAGGCCCGACCCTTCGGCCATTTCGGTGAGGTGCCCCAGCAAACCAAAGCCCGTTACGTCGGTCAGTGCTTTCACGTAAGGCAGTTTGCCCAAAACAGCCCCAAAACTATTGAGTTGGGCCATTTGCGTTGGGGCAATATCGGCGTGCTCGGGCTTCAGAATGCCTTTTTTCTGCGCCGTTGTCAAAATGCCAACGCCGAGCGGTTTGGTCAGGTAAAGTCGACAACCGGAAGTAGCGGTGTTGTTTTGTTTAAGATGCTCGATCCGCGCTTTACCCGTAACGGCCAGTCCGAAAATGGGTTCGGGCGAGTCGATGCTGTGCCCTCCGGCGAGCGGAATGCCCGCTTCCAAACAAATGGCGCGGGAACCTTCAAGCACCTGCGCAGCTACTTCGGGCGGTAGTTTGTCAATCGGCCAGCCCAGAATAGCAATGGCCATGATGGGTTCGCCCCCCATGGCATACACATCGCTGATGGCGTTGGCCGACGCAATACGTCCGAAATCGAAGGCATCGTCCACAATAGGCATAAAAAAATCAGTGGTACTGATGATCGCTTCGCCATTGCCGAGGTCGAGCACGGCAGCATCGTCGCGGGAGTCATTACCGACAAGCAGGTTATTATGGGGAGGTTGGGAAGCCGTTGCATTCGAGTGCAGAATTTTATCCAGAATTTTGGGTGAAATTTTGCAACCGCAGCCAGCTCCGTGGCTGTATTGTGTGAGTTTAAAGGCAGTTGTTTCAGTTGATGTCATAAGGAGACAAAACTAAGGGAGAAATATGGGACTATTGACAAGAATTGCTCATATATCAACGATCTGAGTGCAGGTGTAATTTTTGGATAGATTCAGCCTATCTACGTGGTACTCTGAACTTAACAATTTATTAACAGTCGATTATAGAACAGAAGGAATTAAATATTGTTTTATTCATTGAATTAGCGGTATATATGAATACAGGGTAGTATTATTTTAAGAAACGCGCTTTTGTAACCGCCAATAAATTATCTCATCTTTGCGGCAGATTTGAGTGGCTGATTAATTCGATTGACGTCTCAAGACTACTAACCAAACAAACACTTCTATGTCTAAAAAATTACTGCAATTTCGGTTGGCTTTTGTGCTGGTCGGCAGTATGCTGTTGGCTGTGCTCGGTGGGAGCGGAGCAATGGCACAAGTAACAACCGCTGTTATTGAAGGTCTGGTGACCGACGATAAAGGAGAAGGTTTACCTGGAGCTACCGTTGTGGCTATTCACGAGCCATCGGGTAGCCGGTACGGTACCACAACTAACCTGTCGGGTCGTTATACGCTTCCGGGTGTGCGGGTAGGTGGTCCATTTAAAGTGACATCCACTTTCGTTGGTTTTAAAGACCAGGTTGTTGAGGGCATCATCACAAACTTAGGGACATCGGCAGACGTAAGCTTTAAAATGGCCGATAACAGCACGCAGTTATCGGAAGTAGTTATTACCAGCAATCGGAACGGCCTTATCAGTTCAAACCGGACGGGTGCGGCTGCGTCATTCGGGCGGGAAACGATCAACACCGTGCCAACACTGGGCCGGACCATAAATGACATTACCAAATACAACGCCTACGGAAACGGACAGTCGTTTGGTGGTCAGGATTCTCGTTTCAATAACATCACGATTGATGGTGCGGTATTCAACAATGGTTTCGGTCTGGGTGGTTCGGCACAGGCTGGTGGGCGGACGGGTACAACGGCTGTGTCGTTAGACGCGCTCGACGAAATTCAATTGAACGTAGCCCCGTTTGATGTTCGTCAGACGGGATTTTCGGGTGCGAGTATCAACGCCGTAACCCGGTCGGGAACCAACAACTTTTCGGGTTCGATTTATCATCTTTTCCGCAACAGCGGTTTAGCCGGTAAAGAAGCCGATGGGCAGCAATTGCCACCGGTATCAATCAATCAGAAGACCACGGGTTTCCGGATTGGTGGGCCAATTATCAAGAACAAACTGTTTTTCTTCGCCAACTTCGAGCAGTATAACAGCAGCAACCCGGCATTGGATTTCGTTGCTAACCGGGGTTCGGCTACGGTTGGAACGTCGTCACGTGTGACGGCGGCTGATTTGCAGGATTTGAGCCAGTTCATGCAGACGAATTTTAACTTTGGTCTGGGGGCTATCGACAACTTTAACAACGAAGTGAAAAGTACCAAAGGTTTGATTCGTCTTGATTATAACATCAACGACAGCCACAAATTGTCGTTTCGGTACTCGCACCACGATTCGCAGTCGGATCAGCTAATCAGTAACAGTAATAGTAGCAACACGGCCGGTAACGGTTTTCGCACGAACTCGGCTCTGGCCCTTTCGGCTCAAAACACGGGTTATCTCATTGCCGATAACACCCGGTCGTTCGCGGCTGAGTTAAACTCTACCTTCGGAGGGAAATTTGCCAATAAACTGATTGCTACGTATAACAAGCAGATCGAAGACAGGACCTACAAAACAGGTATTTTCCCAACCGTCGATATTCTTCAAGGCGGAACGACCTATACGTCAGTTGGTTTTGATCCGTTTACGCCGAACAATAAGTTGAATTATTCGACGCTCAATATTACGAATAACCTCAGCTATTTTGCTGGTAAGCACACACTTACGTTAGGATTAGCTTACGAGAAATATACATCTAACAACGTTTTCTTCCCGTCGTCTAATGGTGTTTATGTGTACAACTCCATCGCTGATTTCAAAACAGCGGCTCTGGCGTCGATCAGTGATCCGAACAGTACAACATCACCGGTTTCGGCAGTTCGTTATAACCTGCGTTACTCGCTGTTGCCGGGTGGCGTTGAGCCATTACAAACCCTCAACAGAAGCACGTACAGTGCCTATGTTCAGGATGAGTTTCAGGTTAACCCGAACTTTAAATTAACGGCTGGTATCCGGGCAGACATTTTTGCCTACGATAACTCGACGGCGAAAGCGTTTGATAACCCAGTTGTGGCTGGTCTGACGTTCAGAGATGAGAATAACGCTAACTACAAGATCAGCACGGGTGCTTTCCCAAAAACACGTTTACTCATTTCGCCCCGTGTTGGTTTCAACTGGGACGTGAAAGGTGATAAAAGAACCCAGATCCGGGGTGGTAGCGGTTACTTCGTATCGCGTATTCCTGAGGTATTGGTGTCTAACCAGTTGGGAAATAACGGCGTAAATACCGCGCTTATCAGTGCGAACAATACAACAGCCTATCCATTTGTTACGGACCCCAGCAAATTACCGGCGGCTGTACGGCCTAATCCGGGGAATGTAGATATTACAAGGTTGGCTCCGTATGTTATCAATGCTACGGATCAGAACCTGAGGTATCCGCTTGTCTGGAAAACCAATATAGCCATCGACCAGCAGTTACCCTTTGGCTTGATCGGTACGTTAGAAGTAATTTATAACAAAACCGTTAACGGTCTTCGCTACGTCGACGCTAACCTGAAAGCACCTGATCGTCAGTTGAGCGGTGCCGATACACGTGATCGCTTCCCGGCATCGGGCGTTGCCAGCTCAGGAACGGGAGCCGCCAACACGGTGAACGTCGCCCGTTTTTACAACCCGGCAATCACCAACGCGTTTGTGTTGAAAAACACCAAGAATCAAGGCAGCGCTTACACGTATACGGCTAAACTTGAGAGACCGGTACGAAATGGTTTCGGTGGATTATTGGCATATACGCATGGTCTGGCCCGCGACATTCAGTCGGTTGGTAGCACAGTTCAGGCAAACATACCTACTGTGGATGGTCAGAATTACCTCGGTCTTTCGTATGCTGACACGGATTTGCGCCATCGGATTATCGGTTACGTAAATTATCGGCTTAACTACGGTGGCAAATTCGGTGGCTCTACAACCTTCACGCTGGGCGGTTCATCAACCAGCGGCAGCAAGGTATCGTACACCTATGGTAATGATGTAAACGGTGACGGTCAGAACAATGACCTGCTGTACGTACCAAAGACAGCGTCGGAAACATCGTTCGCTTCCTTTACGGTAGGTACTGGTGCTGCGGCACAAGTATTTTCGGCAGAGCAGCAGCAGGCCGCTTTTGATACGTATGTCAATGGCAACGAGTACTTGAAAACCCGTCGTGGTCAGTATGCTGAGCGAAATGGCGGTTTCTTCCCCTGGTTAACCCGCTTTGACTTCACAGCTATTCAGGAATTTTATATCCAGACGGGAGCCAGAGGCACACGCCACACGCTCCAGTTCCGTGCTGATATTCTGAACGTAGGGAACCTGATCAATAACAAATGGGGTGTAGGTAATTCATCTACAGCATTCAACCCATTGTCATTGGCTACAACCACGGTTGGCGCAACGGGAACACCAACGTACCGATTGGCTACACAAATTGTTAAAGAGGGAGATGTTAGCAAAACCATTCTGTTGAGAGATTCTTTCGTTAAGAGCATCAATATTGATAACGTCTGGCAGGCACAAATTGGCCTTCGTTACTCGTTTTAAGTACTGTATTCAATCGAATACCCTAAAATCCCCCGTCACTACTCTGTGCACGGGGGATTTTTTATTTATAAGCCGTATATGCAAGTTTCCCGACTGCTATTTTTCAGTTTAACAATTCTGCTGTCGAATGTGGTATTGGCGCAGCCATTGGGAAAGCCCCTCTCTGTTTGGCATACGGGTCAACTCGATATTCATCACATCGCTACCGGACAGGGTAATGCCACTTTTGTCGTGTTTCCGGATGGAACTACTTTGTTGATCGACGCTGGAGCCATCAATACGATTGACTGGCGAACGGGAAAGCCTCGCGACTTACCCGTTAAGCCTACCAACGAGCGGCAAGCCGGAGAGTGGATTGCCCGCTATGTGCGGAATGTGTTACGTTTTCAGGTCGACCCGGTAATCGACTATGCTGTTATAACGCACTTCCACGACGACCACATGGGATCGCCGTTAAATGTAACTAAAAAATCAGCAGGAGGCTATGTATTGGCGGGCATTACAGAAGTCGCTGAGTACATACCTATTCGTAAGATACTGGACCGGGGCTGGCCGAATTATCACTACCCGCGCTCGTTGGATAATGACTCGATGGTGGTTAATTATCGCCGTTTTCTAAACTGGCAAAGCCGAAATAAAGGGTTGATAATAGAACGTTTTCAGGCGGGCCGAAACGATCAAATTACGTTTACCAAGCAACATGAGGTGCCTAAAAACAATCCGGTTGAGGTCCGAAATCTGGCAGTGAATGGTGAAATATGGACGGGAAGCGGAACTGAAACCCGGTCGCTTTTTCCCAACTTAATGTCGTTGCAACCTGCTGAATATCCCAATGAGAATATGTGTAGTATCGCATTTCAAATCCGTTATGGCGACTTTAACTACTTTACAGGTGGCGACATTCAGGGCGTACTTCAGTTTGGATCACCAGCCTAGCACGATGTTGAAACGCCAATAGCCAAAGTCGCCGGGCCTGTTGATGTTCATGTACTCGATCACCACGGGCATGCAGATTCGCAAAATGGCGCACTTTTGGCGAGCCTGCGTCCGCGCGTCCTGATTATTCCGGCTTGGGCTTCTTCGCATCCGAGTCCTGATGTGCTTGAACGGATCTTCTCGCAGCAGATTTATACAGGCCAGCGCGACGTGTTTGCTACCAATCTTGTTGTGGGAGCCCAAACAGCTATTGGTGATTTGCAACGTCGATTAAAAAGTAAATCGGGTCACGTTGTTATACGGGTTGAACCCGGTGGGAAATCGTATCAGGTGCTGATATTAGAGGATAATAGCGAGTCATTTATCGTGAAGGCCGTTCAGGGCCCTTATCAGTCTCGGTGAATTTAATAGTTAGGGTAAAATAGCTGAATTACCCGTCATGCGGTTGGTTTTTAACAGTTCAGATCCGGCTTGGTAGCCTTGCACGATTACCCGGCCAATATCGTCGGATGTGAATTTCATCAGGTTGAGGTCCAATGGCTCGGTGGGTCGGATTATGGTTAGCTGTAGATTCCGGCCGTGAAGATGCTCGCGTTCGGCAAAGCGTTCGGCCCACGCAATGTCGTTGTTTACCAACTGATTGACCGTAATGTCTTTGACCCGGTCCATCAGGTTCAGGAGGTTGCGGTAGTTGAATTTTTCGTTATAAATCTTTTTGGAATGGCAGGCCACGCAAACAATGTCGGTCGCGCCGTCTTCAATCGCTACCCGCAAGGGAGCCACTTCGCGCAGGCCGCCGTCTAAAAACGCCCGCCGATGGTCGCCCCCAATCTGGACGGCGGGCATCAGAAACGGCAGTGAACTGCTGGCATACACGTACTCCAGAAAATTAGGATCGTTGGCGTCGGCATAACGCATATCGCCCTCAATAATGTCTACCGCGCCTACTTTGAGCTTTACCGGACCGGATTTGATAGCTTCCAGATCGACGTTATTCCGGATTAGGTTTTTGATGGGCGAATTATCCAGCAAACCATCGAAACGGCTCATAATGGTGTTATAACCCATCCGGAAACGCGACCGGATCACCGCTACGTCGTCTGGTTTGGTGATGTTCCGAATCCAGAATTCGATTAGATATTTACCAACTTTTTCCCAGTCCACGCGCCCGTTTGCGGCTTGCTGACGGGCAGCTTCATTGGCAAGAAAGGTAGCGTTGAGGCTCCCGACCGAAATGCCATAGAGTTGATCGGGTACGAATCCTGACTCAAACAGAGCCATAGCCGCCCCCGCCTGAAACGCACCTTTGAGCGAACCGCCCCCCAACACAAGGGCTTTTTGGGGAGACTGAGACGTGGATGTAATAGCGGACGGATGCGGTAATGGCGGGGTTGGATTGTCAATCATAGAGGCCTGAAATTGGTAGCGGTAAGCGCACACAAGCGCGGTAAGTTGAGGCTTTTCATGTAATAAACAAAACGAAATGGGGAACGGATAGTTATCCGAAAGGCGTTTGGTTTTTTAAACGGCTTTTCGGCGTCTGCGCTTTCCTTGCTATACTTGCCGGAAATTAAATTAGTGGTACGTGGCTGATGCGTATTTGGCCAACTTACCGATTTATACGATTCACAACGCTCCCAAATGCCTCTCACCGTCGCCGATATACAAGCCCCGATTGCTGCCGAAATGGACTTATTTGAGCAGAAATTTAAGGGGCAGATGAAAAGCGACGTCAAGCTGCTCGACCACATCATGAATTACATCGTGAAGCGGAAGGGCAAACAACTACGCCCGATGTTTGTGTTTCTGATGGCCGGGGTATGTGGCTCCATCACCGAGGCAACGTACCGGGGCGCGTCGCTCATCGAATTACTCCATACGGCTACCCTCGTTCACGACGATGTGGTTGATGAATCGAATTACCGGCGCGGTTTCTTTTCGATCAATGCACTCTGGAAAAACAAAATCGCGGTACTCGTTGGTGATTATCTGCTCTCGCGCGGGTTGCTGCTGTCGGTCGATAACGGCGATTTTGATCTGCTGCGTATCGTGTCGACGGCCGTGCGGGAACTGAGCGAAGGGGAACTGCTGCAACTGTATAAAGCCCGTCGGTTAGACATCACGGAGGATGTGTATTATGAAATCATCCGCCAGAAAACGGCGTCGCTCATTGCGGCCTGCTGTGCAGTTGGGGCACGGTCGGTGGAGGTCGAACCTGCGACCGTTGAGAAAGCTCATGCCTTTGGCGAAAAGGTTGGTATTGCCTTTCAGATTAAAGACGATCTGTTCGATTACGGCACGGCGGAAATTGGCAAGCCGCTGGGAATTGACATTAAAGAGAAAAAGATGACCCTGCCGCTCATTTACGCGCTCAACAAAGCGGGGTCAATGGAAAAACGCCGGATCATCAATATCGTAAAAAATGAAAGTGAAAAGCCCCGAAAAGTAGCTGAGGTGATTGCTTTCGTCAAGAACTCGGGCGGCATCGAATACGCCACCGATGCTATGAATCACTACGTTACCCAAGCCCAACGGTTGCTTGACGCTTTTCCGGATTCGGCGTATCGCCAATCGCTGCATCAGTTGGTTCAATACACTATTGACCGGAGCAAGTGACAGTGAAGAGTGTAGACTGAAAAGCGAGAAGTACCCTTTAGCTTATCTTTCACTTTTCAGTCTGCACTCTTCACTGCTTTCTTCGTTTTCTCTCCAAACAGACGGTGAAAGTCAGGGCTTTCCGTCTTCATCCACTTGTCCCAGAACGTAAAGTACAGGCCATAATTGAAGCGAAACTGCGCGTGGTGCAAGCCATGGTGAGTAGCCCCAATGAGCCAGCGGCCCAGCCAGTGACGGTCAAAATCGCGGGGATAAATCTCCGTATTGAGGTGATTGACGGCGCTCGACAGGGTCATAATCATCAAAATTATTCCGACCGCTGAGAGGTGTAGCGGCAGCACAAACGTGATCGCTGGAATAACGAGGGCTTGCAGCGTGCTTTCGATGGGGTGGAACGAAAAAGCTGTCCAGGGCGAGGTTGTGATGCTGTCGTGGTGCGTTTTATGCACCCATCGGTAAACGCCCGGATGGTGCATCCAGCGGTGAAGCCAGTAATAATACGTCTCGTGAATAAACAAAACCACCACAATACTGGCCGGATACCACAAAATCGGGTAGGCACTGACGTCTGTGTAGATTTTGGTATATCCTGCCTGATACGCCAGAATAACGGCGACCGCAATGGCTGTAAAAATCAGGGAGGTCAGTAACGACCACCCGATTTCGCGTCTGTCCTGACCGGGTTTTCGATCACGCGTTTGCACAGTACGTGTGGCGAACTGCTCTTTCATTGAGACTTTAAAAAGCCACCAGAACGCCAGCGAGAACAGGACGTATCGCCCGAAAATAGCGATGAAAAAGAGCAGAGCCGTCAAAAACAAGGTAGCTGGCCCGGTAATTTGAATCATAAAATGCAAATAACGAAGGTGTTAGTAAACCAACCCTTTCAGCCGGATAATGTTGAGAAAAATGACTGAATCAACCTCAATACGTATTGCGGGTTGTTCTGGTTTCATTCGTGAACTTCATATTACCTTCACGCCGGTCACTCACCGCCCCACCGATTTGTTCGTACATTTGCGGTCACTTACCTAACCATCAACAGTACGGCTCTATGCGCCTGATTTCTTCTGTTTTATTCCTGTTGCTGATTTCGGCAGCGTCCTTCGCGCAATCTCCAAAACGGACAAACACGCCTAACAAAGTCAGTACAGAAACACGCCGGACATTGGCCCGTCCAAAACTCGTAGTTGGCCTTGTTATCGACCAGATGCGCTACGATTATCTGTATCGGTATTATGATAAATTCGGTACGGGCGGATTTCGGCGGATGATGGAGGGTGGTTTCAACGCACGAAATAATCATTATCATTACGCAGCTACCTATACCGGCCCCGGTCATGCCGCTATTTATACCGGGTCTGCTCCCGCCATTAACGGGATCGTCGGGAATGATTTCTACGAACGTACCATTGGCCGATTGATGTATTGCGCCGAAGACACAAGCGTTAATACCGTGGGCAATACGGGAGCCGCCGGTAAAATGTCGCCCCGCAACCTGCTCGTGACTACAATTGGCGATCAGTTAAAAGTAGCGACCGATGGGCGGGCTAAAGTAATCGGGATTGCGCTGAAAGATCGGGGAGCAATTTTACCCGCCGGTCATGCTGCCAATGCCGCCTACTGGTTCGACTCGAAAGATGGTAATTTTATCAGCAGTACGTTCTATCAGAAGGAGTTACCGCAGTGGGTGCAGTCGTTCAATGCCCGCAAACTTCCGGATCAGTTTATGAGTCAGAAATGGGAACCTTCGTTGCCATTAAATCAATATACCGAAAGCACGGTCGATGATGAACCCTACGAATCTGTGTTTGCCGGAGAGACTACATCGGTGTTTCCACACACGTTTGCTATTCAGGCCGGAGGCAGCAAATATGAACCGTTGCGTACCAGTCCCTATGGCGATCAGATCACAAAAGAGTTTGCGCTGGCGGCCCTTAAAGGCGAACAATTGGGACAGCGGGACGTAACAGATATGCTCTGCGTCAGCTTCTCGTCGCCCGATTATGTCGGTCACGCGTTTGGCACGCACGCTATCGAAACCGAAGATCAATACATCCGGCTCGACCAGCAACTGGCAGACTTGTTCGACCAGTTGGACGCAACGGTTGGAAAGGGGCAATGGGTGTCATTTTTATCGGCAGATCATGGCGTTGTCGATGCGCCGGGGTTCTCACAATTGTATCGGATTCCAGCAGGCATACGGAGCTACGGTGAAATCGGCGAAACGGTAAAGGCTACGCTTGAAAAAGCCTACGGGCCGGGAAACTGGATGCTCTCGTATTTCAATCAGCAGATTTATCTGAACCACAGCCTGTTAGCTGAAAAGAAGATTCCGTTGCGGCAGGTGCACGAATTACTGCAAAGTGTGCTGCTCAAACAGAAAGGCATTGTCAATGTCATTAATCTGCACAACCTGGGCGCGGAGGCTCTGCCCGAAGTTCAAACCAATCTACTTCGTAATGTCTATCACCCCAATCGCAGCGGTGATATTTATGTGATGCAGGCACCGGGCTGGCTTGAGGGCCGCAATAAAGGCACGACTCATGGCAGCAGCTACAATTACGACACCCATGTGCCGTTTCTGCTCTACGGATGGGGTATCAAGCCGGGGCAAACCCTCCGTCGAACACATATTTCTGACATTGCTCCAACCATCACCGCGTTGCTCCACATTCTCGAACCCAACGGCTGCATCGGCGACCCACTGGAGGAAGCTATTTCACGTTAAGAAACTCACTTCTTTAAATCCGAAATACCGCACATGCTCATCATCGGCGATGGCTAAGCGTCCCGTGGCGTCGATACCGATAATGGTGCCCTGAAACGATTGGCCTTCGCTCTCGAAGGGGTGTCTCTGCTGATACCGGTACAACGTTTGTAAGTAGTCGGTCCTCAATACTTCCCGCTGACCAGACCGCAATTGAAGATAGCGTTGCTCCAGCGTTTCACACAGTCGGCTGAGCAGGCCGGGCAGGTCGTAGGCATTCTGAAGCGGAGCCTGGTTTTGCAGGGACGTAGCGGTTGAATAACCGAACTCTGTCTGGTTCACATTCAAGCCGATTCCCACCACCGACCTGGCAATACGGTAGCCGTGCAGCGTATTTTCAATCAGAATACCCCCTAATTTCTGGTCACGGACATACACATCGTTCGGCCATTTGATGCAGAGATCAGGGCCGACAAGGGGCTGCAACGTATCATAAATACCCAGTGAAATGGCCATATTCAGCCAAAACTGCTCATTGGCACTTAGAAAAGATGGGTTCAGGATCAATGAAAAGGTCAGGTTCTGACCCGGCTGTGCTTCCCAACTATTCCCGCGCTGCCCTCGTCCGGCGGTTTGATTGTCAGTAATGACAAGTAGGCCTTCATTCGGGTCCGTCTGGGCAATCAAAACCGACGCTTCGTCGTTAGTTGACTGACAGCTTGGCAGGTATTGGGTTATTTGTCCAAGAAAAAGAGTTTTGGGATAGATTTTGTACAAAGTATTGTTTAGTTTAGTAAGAGAGAGCAATACATGGTACGGTGGACAGTTTCAGGCCGACGATTTGGTATCTGAAAGGCAACGTACCCGCTGATTCGCTCATCGTGCAATGTTAAAACGAAAGCATGAGAATTAACAAAAACAGTGAATTTACCGCCGAGCAAATACGTGATTTCGTAGTGCGGGGAATGCAGGAAAAAAAAGCGCAGGACATCGTTGTAATGGACTTGCGCAAAGTTAAAAATGCCATCTGCGACTATTTCGTCTTATGTTCGGGTAATTCCGATACGCAGATCGACGCTATCTCCACCTCCGTTGAGGAAGAAGTTTATAAAGCAGGTAAGCTGGATCCCTGGCATAAAGAAGGGAAACTGAACCGCGAATGGATTCTGCTGGATTACGTCGATGTAGTTGTGCATGTCTTCAAAAAAGACCGTCGTACATTCTATGATCTTGAACAACTCTGGGGCGATGCCGAGATCCATCTGATCGAGGATAGCGACATGGCAACAGTGTCCTAACAATGAACGGATTGTTTTGACGTAACAGATTGAAGACTCCGTTAAATCAGGCCGTTTATAGGGTAGATAAACCGCCTGTCCGAACTGTTCCACGACAGAAACATTCGTCTGTGAAACAGTGTTACTCTTAAAATCCGTTAGTACAACCTGAAGAAATGGCAGAAAATAATAATAGGAATCCGTTAGTACCCCGTGGTGGGCCGCGTAAGCCCAATTTTCAGGGCTGGATTGTTGCGTTGCTGATTGCCGCTATTCTTGGCATTACGTTCTTCAACCGGAGTTCGGCTACCCGCGATATTTCGCAGAAAAAGTTTGAACTCATGGTGAAAGATCATGAGGTTGCCGAAGCAATAGTCGTAAATGACAAAATTGCCGAAGTGACGCTGACGCCACAAGCCGCGCAAAGCCCCAAGTACCGTTATTTATCGTCTGAGAAACCGTATTTCGGCACGAATCAAGGCCCTCAGTTCCAGTTTCAGATAGCCTCGGGCGAAACGTTCAAGAAAGACCTGGACCTGCTTCAGCAGGGGGTGGCAAACAACGAAAAGATCGACCTTAAATTCGAGACACGCAGTGATTTTGGTAGTATTATCAGCACCTGGGGATTTCTCATTGTGATGATCCTGGCCATGTATTTCCTGCTGGGTCGTATGTCGGGAGCTGGTGGTCCGGGTGGTCAGATCTTTAACATCGGCAAATCCAAAGCAGCCCTGTTCGACGCTGATAACAAGGTGAAAATCACGTTCAACGACGTAGCAGGCCTCGATGAAGCGAAGGAGGAGATCAAGGAGATCGTCGATTACCTAAAAAATCCGACCAAGTTCACCAAACTTGGTGCTAAAATTCCGAAAGGTGCCTTGCTGATCGGACCTCCGGGTACAGGTAAAACCCTGCTGGCGAAGGCCGTAGCGGGCGAAGCGGGCGTACCGTTTTTCTCACTGTCGGGTTCCGATTTTGTTGAGATGTTCGTTGGTGTCGGTGCCGCTCGTGTGCGTGACCTTTTCAAACAGGCGAAAGAGAAAGCACCCTGTATTATCTTCATTGATGAAATTGATGCGGTAGGCCGTTCGCGAGGTCGGGGTTCGATGCCCGGTGCCAACGATGAGCGCGAAAATACGCTCAACTCCCTGCTCGTGGAGATGGATGGTTTCGCCACCGATTCTGGTATCATCATTCTGGCCGCCACGAACCGTCCCGACGTATTGGACCCGGCTTTGCAGCGTCCTGGCCGTTTCGACCGTCAAATCAGTATCGACAAGCCGGATATTATCGGACGGGAAGCAATTTTTCGGGTTCACTTGAAGCCAATTAAGCTCTCGACAGATGTTGATCCACGGGAACTGGCTGCACAGACACCGGGATTCGCTGGAGCTGAAATTGCTAACGTTTGTAATGAAGCCGCTCTGATTGCTGCTCGCAGCGACAAAGAAGCCGTTGATATGATTGATTTCCAAGCCGCAATGGACCGTGTGATTGGTGGTTTGGAGAAAAAGAATAAAATCATTTCGCCCGACGAGAAAGAAATTGTGGCATATCATGAAGCGGGTCATGCCATTGCCGGCTGGTTTCTGGAGCACGCTGATCCGCTCGTGAAAGTGACAATTGTACCGCGTGGTGTATCCGCGCTGGGCTACGCACAGTACCTGCCGCGTGAACAGTATCTGTACCGCGCTGAACAACTCAATGACGAAATGTGCATGGCGTTGGGTGGTCGGGCGGCTGAAGACTTGATTTTTGGCAAAGTTTCGACGGGCGCGTTAAGCGATCTGGAACGTATTACCAAACTGGCGTATAGCATGGTAACGGTTTACGGGATGAACGATAAGATCGGTAATATATCGTTCTACGACTCTAAACAGTCGGATTATAATTTCAATAAGCCGTATTCGGAAGAAACCGCTAAGCACATTGATGAAGAAGTTCGCACCATTGTCCGACTTGCTTACGAACGCACGAAGGAGATGTTGAGTGAACATCGGGAAGCGCTGGTAATTATTGCTAAAGAATTGTTATCGAAAGAGATTCTATATCAGAATGACCTTGTTCGTCTGATTGGCAAACGTCCCTTTGAACGCGAAACCGTTTATCAGGCTTATAAGAACAAAGGCGTGGCCGAAGACATCAAAGAAGAAACTGAGAGAGAATCTAAGCCTGCTGAGGCCGAGCCGGAATCGCTGCCGATTTAAATAGTATAACCCAATAAAAAACGACGCTCTTCTGAGAAAAGCGTCGTTTTTTATTGGGCTATTTTTTGCCTAATTCGATCACCTGCATATCCAGAATCCGGCCGGCATCGAGCGAAAACCGAATGGCGGTTCGCATGATATGAAAGCCAGTTTTTCCAGCCGCGCCGGGGTTGATGAACAATAGGTTACGCAAAGCCGAATCACGCGTGACTTTGAGAATATGAGAATGGCCGCAAACGAAAATATCGGGCGTACTGGCTTGCAGAACTGGTCTTACGGCTGGATTATATCTCGGTGGTGAGCCGCCGATGTGTGTCATCCATACAGTTAGTCCTTCAAGTGTAAACCGCTGATTTAATGGTAGGTCGCTGGTTTCCCGATCAATGTTGCCACACACAATCCGAAGAGGGCGAAATTTCTGTAACTCCTCCATTACCTGCAATGCACCTACATCGCCTGCGTGCCAAATCTCGTCGCAAGCCTCAAAATGCCTGAAAATTTCAGGGTCTAAGTAGCTGTGCGTATCAGAAAGTAAGCCAATTCGGGTCATATAATGTGTAGGTAAACACCGGGATTTATCGCAGTGTCTATGCGTTTGTACCTAAAATAATATCCTTCATTTCTGCCCGAATCTTCTTTTTGTCAATCTTGCCGACACTTGTTTTCGGAATTTCCGGTACAAATAATATCCTGTCGGGTACGTACCATTTGTGCAGTTCGCCCCGTTCTACCTTCGCTTGCAAACCTGATTTTACGCCTTCGCTGGTGAGGGCAAAACCGGCTTTTTGTACGATGAGCGCGTGCGGACGTTCGCCCCAACGCTCATCCGGCAGACCAATAACAGCGGATTCGGCTACCCCGTCGATCTGCGACAGAGCGTCTTCCATGTCTAATGACGATACCCATTCGCCACCGGTTTTGATTACGTCTTTGGTCCGGTCGGCAATGAGTACCCAATAATCGGATGTGATACTCGCCACATCGCCGGTATGCAGCCAACCGCCTTTCCAGAGTTCAGCTCCCCGCTCCGGGTCTTCGTAATACCCTTGCGTCAGCCACGGACCACGGGCAACAACCTCACCCAGCGAATGCCCATCGTGAGGAGCAAATGTACCATCGTCGTTCATCACGCGCATCTCCATAAAGGGAGCCACCCGACCGGCACGGGTCCGAAATTCGATTTGCTCATCATCGGGAAGGTCGCGCTCCAGGTCGTTCAGGTACGTGACCGACATAATTGGGGCTGTTTCCGACATTCCATATCCCTGATACACCTGAATGCCCAGGTCAAGTGCTCCTTTGGCGAGTCCTTTTGTTAGCGCGGAGCCGCCAATGATTACTTTCCAGCGGCTCAATTGCGGCTTAAATTGCTGTGCTGCCGGACTGTTGACAAG
>JANPJE010000306.1:0-13247 GCA_031425355.1 Spirosoma sp.
AGAGAATCCGCTTGAATCAATGATGTCGCGCTTTGATGCGGCTGCCAAATTAGTGGGCATTTCGGATGAGATGTATGACATATTAAAAGTGCCGGCCCGTCAGGTGATCGTTGGACTGCCCGTTACGATGGATAATGGAGCGATTAAAGTTTTTGAAGGATATCGCGTGATTCACTCCAATATTTTGGGGCCATCCAAAGGCGGTATTCGGCTCGATCCGGCGGTGCATCTTGACGAGGTTCGGGCACTTGCTGCCTGGATGACCTGGAAATGTGCTGTTGTTGATATACCATACGGTGGAGCCAAAGGCGGTATTGCCTGCAATCCCCGCGAAATGTCTGCCGGTGAAATCGAACGGCTTATCCGGCAATATACGGTTGCGATGCTGGACGTTTTTGGCCCCGACCGCGACATTCCTGCGCCTGATATGGGCACCGGCCCCCGCGAAATGGCCTGGATTGTGGATGAATACTCGAAAGCCAAAGGCATGACGGTCAATAACGTTGTTACCGGCAAGCCGCTTGTATTGGGCGGGTCGCTGGGACGTACCGAAGCGACCGGGCGGGGTGTTACGGTGGCGGCACTGGCCGCAATGGACAAATTACGCATGAATCCCTACCGCGCTACGGCCGCTATTCAGGGGTTTGGTAACGTAGGGTCGTTTGCCGCCGAGCTGCTGCACGAACGGGGTGTTACGGTCGTGGCGGTCAGTGATATTTCGGGTGGTTATTACAACAAAAGCGGTATAGACATCACCGCAGCCGTTACGTATCGAAACGCAAACAAAGGCACGCTGGAAGGATTTAGCGGAGCCGAAAAAATATCGAATGAAGAACTGCTTTGTCTGCCGGTCGATGTGCTCGTGCCGGCGGCCAAAGAAGACGTCATTACGGACGATAATGCCGCGTCGATTCAGGCCAAAATGATTGTTGAAGGTGCCAACGGCCCTACCTCAGCCAGCGCCGACGAAATTATTAACAGCAAAGGTATTTTGGTAGTGCCGGATATTCTGGCTAATGCCGGAGGGGTTACGGTTTCGTATTTTGAATGGGTGCAGAACCGAATCGGTTATAAATGGACTCTCGACCGCGTTAACCGCCGGGCCGACCGCGTGATGAAAGATGCTTTCGACCGTGTATTCGAGACCTCACAGCGCTATCAGGTGCCCATGCGCTTAGCCGCTTACATTGTAGCCATTGATAAAGTGGCCAGCACCTATAAATATCGCGGAGGCTATTAATTTATATGTTTGTAATGTGCAGTTTGTGGTTGTTCCTTTGTTACCAAACTGTAGATTACAAACTAAAAACGTTAAATTAAAATGCGCTTACACCGCGAAGGTTATACAATTATGCTGACAACGGGACTGGTTCTTCTGGCCCTGAATCTGCTTGCTTATTTTTACCTGTTCTCCGACAGCCCGACGGCTATTGTGTTACTGGCATTAGTGAGTTTAGTTCTGTTTGTGTTGGTGGTGCAGTTTTTCCGGATTCCAACCCGTCTGCTCACTATCGGCGACTTACAGGTGATTGCTCCCGCCGATGGCAAAATTGTCGTCATCGAAGAAACTGCTGAGAATGAGTATTTTAAGGATCGCAGGAGGCAGGTTTCCATTTTCATGTCGCCCCTGAACGTACACGTCAATCGCAATCCGGTCACGGGTACTGTTCGTTATTTCAAGTATTTTCCGGGTAAATACTTAGTGGCGTGGCACCCGAAATCAAGCACCGAAAACGAGCGGACAACAGTCGTTGTTGAGATGGCTACTGGTGCTCAGATATTGCTTCGGCAGATTGCCGGTGCCGTGGCCCGACGTATTATCTGGTACGTGAAAGAAGGACAGGCTGTAAAGCAGGGTGAAGAGTTTGGTTTTATTAAGTTCGGCTCCCGTGTCGATGTATTTCTTCCGTTAGATGCTAAAATCAAGGTGAATATTGGCGATATTACTAAAGGGGGCGTCACGGTCATCGCCGAATTGACAGCGTAATTTGGTGAAGTAGGTAGCTACGTGAAGTGGTTGAGTGGGTGGAGTGCGTATTGTAAGTTGTTCATCACTTACTGTACATACTCCACCCACTTCATTTACGCCACTTTTATACTCAATAATTCGCCCCGTTCGGTTTCGGTGACAATCAACCCCAGCTCGCCCGACGGGTCGAAGACGCAGTTGGATGGGTTTTGGCCGGGTAGTCTAATGTCCCGAATGGGTCGCCCTTCATCTGAAAATACCCGAATTATTCCGGCACCAAATACCGCTACGTACAGATTCCCGTCCGGGCCAATGATGATGCCATCCGGTCCGGGAATCGGCTCATTTACGGGCGCGTCAATGACGTTAGCCCAAACGTGGAGCGTTTCCCAGCTTAGCGTTTCCGAGTCCCAAAAGCCGCCCCAGATGCGTTGCTGATGCGTTTCTCCAACCAGCAGCGTTTCCTGGTTGGGGAAGAATGCCAGTCCGTTGGGGTACAAAAGACCCTCCGCAATTATACTGACCAAGCCGTTCGATGCGTAAACGGCTACGTAGCCTGACTCGCTGCCGTCGGGCGGGCCGGGGCACGTAATCAGTAAGTTGTTGTGGTCGTCGAAGAGTAAATCATTGGGCATGTTAAGGGGTTGCCCGTTCACGTGGCTAACGATCGTCTCGATCTGTTCTGTTCGTGGATTTAGACGTCGAATGGTGTTTCGGCCTGAATCGCAGAACCAGAGTTGCCCGTTTTGACAAACCAATGCGTTAGGACGCCCACCCGTATGAACGCGCTTCGTACGCCCATCGGGGTATCGACAAAATAATCCCTCACCTTCCTGCTCTACACACCAGAGGTTCCCATCTGTATCGAATGCCGGACCTTCTGGAAAGCGTAGCCCGTTTGCCAGTACACGTATAGAATTCATGATTTTGCTGTCGTTGAGTGACTCAATTATAGCCATCAACCATGCCGCTCTGCCCTTACCTCGTCCATGCTGGCACGTTGAATAAACCATTTCGAATACTAAAATCGTCTCTTCCATTTTTGTTTGCAAACATTAGCGTATGACTATTGCAGGCCAACTGAAAAATGGTCAGAACTCCCTCTCTTTTTGAATCATATTTATATTAAACAGTATATTTACAATAGCGAGATCAGGATATGGCGCGTAAGTACCGTTTACTAAAAAGATGACATTCGATTACATAATCATTGGTGCAGGCTCGGCGGGTTGTGTGCTGGCGAATCGGTTATCTGCCGATCCATCCGTTTCGGTTCTGCTTTTGGAAGCGGGCGGACCCGACACAAAAATGGAGATTCATATTCCGGCCGCTTACACAAAACTGCATGGATCGGCAGTAGACTGGGGTTTCTGGACGGAGCCACAGGTCGCGCTTAACGGTCGGCGAATGTACCAACCGCGCGGAAAAACGCTGGGTGGCTGCTCATCGACCAATGCTATGGCGTACGTGCGCGGCAATCGGCTGGATTACGATGAATGGGCCGCTTTTGGTAATGAGGGTTGGCGCTACGACGAGGTGTTGCCTTATTTTATTCGGTCGGAACGCAATGAGCAATACGAGCAGCTTGATCCACGCTATCACGGAAATAGGGGACCGCTCAACGTTACGTATGCCACGCGCTTTCAGACGCCCTTAGCGCGGGCTTTCGTCGATTCCTGTGCACAGTTGGGAATTCAGTCAAATACCGATTATAACGGGGCTGAACAGGAGGGGGCAGGATTTTTTCAGTTCACGATTAAAGAAGGACGGCGGCACAGCGCGGCAACAGCTTTTTTGAAACCGGCACTGAACCGCCCGAATCTAAACGTTATTACGCACGCTCACACGAAACAAATTCTGATTCAGAATGACCGGGCAACGGGCGTTGAGTTCATAACCGGAAAGAACCAGACCCAGCAGGCTACCGCCCGGAAAGAAGTGATTCTGTCGGCGGGGGCTTTTCAGTCGCCCCAGTTGCTGATGTTGTCGGGTGTTGGTCCGGTCGATGCGTTGCGTTCGGCAGGAATTGCCCTGAAAAAAGAGTTGCCCGGCGTCGGTCAGAATTTACAAGATCACCTTTTTTCGGGCGTGAGCAGTTTGAGTTCGCAGCGGGGAACCTCGGCTAATTTTCACCTTAAACCAATCAATCAACTCCGTGGATTAGTGCAATTTCTGCTGAACAAAAAAGGGCCGATGACCATTAGCCCGCTCGAAGCCGTAGCCTTCCTGAAAACAGAATACGCTCCTTCGGGGATTGATATGCAGCTTCATTTCGCCCCCGTTCATTTCGACAACGATGGGAAAGCAGATTTTTATGACCTGTCAACGTATCCCACAACGGATGGTTATACCGTTTTGCCAACGTTGCTCAGACCCAAAAGTCGGGGTTACGTAGGGTTGCTTTCCAGCAATCCGCTCGATGCGCCGGTGATTCAGCCCAATTATTTATCGGACGAAACCGACCGGCAGGTACTGATCAGCGGCCTACGAACAACCATCGAGGTGATGAATGCTGACGCTTTCCGGCCGTATAGTCAGGGCATTAACGTACCGGCGGTTCACATCTCCGACGATGATCTCTGGCAGCACGTACTGAACATTCTGGAAACGGTCTATCATCCGGTGGGCACCTGCAAAATGGGACCCGCATCCGATGAATTTGCTGTTGTCGATGCTCATCTGCGGGTGCGGGGAATCGCTGGATTGCGCGTGGTCGATGCGTCAGTTATGCCCACCATCGTGTCCGGAAATACTAACGCGCCGGTTATGATGATCGCTGAAAAAGCCGCCGATTTGATTTTGGGATGAGTTAGTAAAGTGAGGTAAGTAAGTGAAGTGGGTTGTACAGTCCACCCACTTCACCATTGGGGTTCGGCGAAGTTTTTAACTTGGTCGGTGTGATGGCCGGTTTCGGATAGTGAACAACTCACTGCACTTTCTCCACTTAATTACCTCACTTCACCAACCCTCAAAAGGTGGCGAGTTGATAAATATTTCGCTCAACAACCTCGATCACGACCGTAGTGGGCCGTTCGGTCTGTACTAAAGTGGGGTCTAATTTATTCCCGCGAACAAAGTACGATTCGCGGAAGTAACCGGGCAAATACTGCATCATGCCGTGACTAAACGAGTCGCCAATCAGCAGCAGTTTTCCCGAACCAGTACCCGCAAACCGCGTGGAGGGCAGACCGACGGGTTCATTTGGCACGAGCGCTATCTGACGACCGACACGGCTGGGTGCCGGTTTGATATAATAAAACACAGGATCTTTCTGCTCATCCTGTAGCGTCAGCATCGTGGTCAGATCGCCTGCTCCGCCATTTTGCTTTTCAATCTGATAATCCGACAGCCGAACGGGCGGCAGTGAAGGCTGCTTCTGCCGAATGTGATTAAGCAGAGCCGCACAGCCGACCAGCGTTCCATATTCGTTCCAGTGAGTATCTGTCTGATAATAAACGATATGGTCGCGTTTGGCGGCCCGCAGGGTATCCCGAATATCAACGAAGTGCAGATTTGTTCGAGCCATTGCCTGCTTGAGCATATCCAATCGGGAAGGTTCCTGACTTTGTTGTAGATGATCGGGAAGAAATTCGGGGTATATTGTATGCGAGTCGGGGGCAATAAACACGTATAATTGAGTGCCCTGATTTGCCAGTTCCTGCTGCCGTTGCGTCAGATGGTTGGCAATACGTCGGGCAGAATCGGCGGAGAGCGGCTGCAATCCCCGGTGCTGATCCACTACTCTGTTATAACTGTTCCCCAGATATAGCCAGCCATTTTTGCCAACCACGACTTTCTCCGGCAGCGGAGACTGACCCAATACGTTAAATTTCCATCGGCTGTAAGCGTAAAATAAGGCATTTCGCCAGCCGAAATTTTCCTTGTAATACCGGTCAAACTGGTGAATGAAACTGCGAACATGGGGAAAATTCAACGCTGGTCGCTGGTTCAACCGGCGATTTTCCGTACTGCTGAACCGAGATGATAACCCCAGCACCTGATCGAGCGTTGGCAGCAGCATCAGGATGGCAAATACAAAAGCAGTGATTTTATAACGTGTCGTTGTCATGGTAAAAAAGGACGTAACAGTCAGCGATTGTTACCGCCTTCTCAAAATCGGAAGTAAATAAATGGGTTATACGTATCAGCCGCGAGGTAAGCGACGGCCATTACAAACAGCCCCACCAGCCCAAGCACATAGGCCGTGTTAAGCGTCAGTCGGGTAGAAGCCACTCCCATCCGCGCCAGCAACCGATGCCAGAACGTTTGAAACTGGTGATACACGGGTGTGGCTAACACAAACCCCAATGCCAGCGAAACCACTACGTCGGTACTCAGAAAATAGGCTAACGGATAAGCCATCCGACCAATGGGAGCCATACCAGCCATTTTCTGCAAATAAGCAACAGCCGATGTCAGATCGGCGGCCCGGAAGAATACCCACCCGATCAGCACGACAAACAATGTGTACATGTGCGCCAGCGGTTGCCAGATTCGCTCAAGCCGTTTGTCCAGACCCGCCCGCTCGATGAGCAGAAATACGCCGTGATACAGGCCCCAGATAATGAAATTCCAACTGGCACCGTGCCAAAGTCCGGTTACGAAAAATACAATAAGCAGGTTACGGTACGTCCGGGCCTTGCTGCCCCGGTTGCCGCCCAGCGGAATGTAGACATAATCTCGAAACCAGCTTGATAGCGAGATATGCCAGCGTCGCCAGAAATCCTGAATCGAACGGGCGATGTATGGGTAATTGAAATTCTCTTTGAAATCGAAGCCAACCATCTTGCCCAGCCCGATAGCCATATCGGAATAGCCCGAAAAATCGAAGTAGATCTGAAGCGAATAGGCGATGATTCCCAGCCAGGCGGTTTCCGTCGGATACGTATCGGCTGGAGCGTTGAAAATGGTATCAGCTATTCCGGCGAAGGTGTTGGCCAGCAGTACTTTTTTGGCCATACCGATAATGAATCGCTCGGCGCCGATGCCAAATTTTTCGACCGTTACGGTCCGGTCGGCAAGTTCGGGTGCGATGTCGGCATAGCGAACGATAGGCCCCGCAATCTGGTGCGGAAACATGGCAACGTAGGTTCCGTAATCCAGAAAACTGCGGTTGGCCCGAATGCGTCCCCAGTAAATATCCAGCGTGTAGGAAATGCCCTGAAACGTGTAAAAGCTAATACCGATGGGCAGTGCAATCTGTGAAATAGCCAGGCTGTCGGTAATGGGCAGGGCCAGCGCTTCGGCGAAACCACGTACCGAATCGAACAGAAAATTGGTGTATTTGTAGTAGAACAGCAGCGATAAACTGCCAATCAATGATAGCAGTAAACCCGCCCGTCGCTTTCCGTTTTCGACCAGCCGACCAGCCACAAAATTGATGCCTGCCGATAGAAGCAGCACCAGCACAACCAGCCCTTCGCCCCAGGCGTAAAATAGCAGACTGGCACCAAACAGAAAAGTGTTACGCCACCGGTGAGGCAGCAGGTAATACGCAATCAGAAAAAACGGAAGGTACAGAAATAAAAAAATGGCCGAACTGAACAGCATAGAAAAAGACAATAAGTCGGTCCAAAGTTAACGCAAAAGGAGGAGAGGGCGAAAAAGCGGGGAAATGGGCCAATACTGGCTTCTCCGCTCTTTCGCCCTCTCGCACAGGATTACCCTAAATGCCAAACCTTATTAAAAGAATGCCAGCCGAAGCACAAACGGACTGCCATAGATTTGCCGGGCCAACCCTGAATTATCATTGTAATTCAAATTGTACAGAGCCGTCAGGTTCACCCCAAACCGGCGGGAAATGGGCTGTGAGTACGTCACACCGACTAACGGAGAGGTTAAGCCTGCGCTGGATTTTAGCCCGGTCTGGTTCTCGGTTTGCTGGATGGTTGTGTTCTCCAGTTCGCCGTGCAGGTACAGGTTTGATAGAATCGACGGAATGATCTCGTACATCACAAAACCGCGCCCGCCATATTGGTTATAAGTCAGGTAAGGAACCGTTGATCCTGCGCTGGTAACGGCTTTGAAACGTGTGTACGTGTAGGTGCCGCCGATCCCAACAATCAGTCGCTCGGTCGCCTGATACGCAATAACCGGCGAAACGCCCAGGCTGAATGGATTGCCAAACCGAAAACCGTTGATGCCGCCCCCAAAACGCAGCCGCTGTCCAAATGGTAACGGCCGACCTTCGGGCGTTTGCGTACGGAGCGGATCGCGGCCCTGATCCCGACGCTCATCGGGGTCTTCCGTCAATTGGCCGAAAGCCATGCTGCTACTTAATAATGCCGTGATAAACAGCAACTTCTGGATATGATTCATGGTGTTTTATACAAAATAATAACGCTTATACTGTAACGAAATCAGAAGGTGAATTCTTTTACGTCGGGGTCACTCAGCAACCGTTTAATGCACTTTTCATGATTCGCTTCGGAGCCGTCAACACGCCAGCGACCGATAATTTCCGTGCCAATACGTTGCTGCTGGCTGCGCGTTGGCGACAGGCCGCATTCTTCGAAAAACTTCTCGTACTGCTTCAGGGTCTTGTTATGAAACGCGGTAACAATCTTGTAATCACGCGTTTGATTCAGTTTCTGAATTTTTACCGATAAGCCGGTCAACAGCAGCAGCGATCCCAGAATAAAAACGAAGCCAATGACAGCGATATCATATTGACCTCCCCCCACACACATGCCCAGCGCCGACACAGCCCAAACCGTTGCGGCAGTAGTGAGACCCTTTATGCGGTTATCTTCCCGGAAAATAATGCCCGCGCCCAGAAATCCGATGCCGTTGACAATGTTGGCCGCAATCCGGTCGCCGGAGCCGCTAATCCGGGCTGATACCATCGTGAACAGGGCGGACCCGACGCAAATCATAATCATGGTGCGAAACCCGGCTGCTTTGCCGTGATACTCCCGTTCAGCCCCAATTATTCCACCAATTAGTAAAGCAATACCAAGTCGAATGATATCTTCCTGTGCAAAATCCATTTCGTTCGTTTATCAGTACGGTAACAGACAGAATCCCGTTGCAGGGCATCCCGGATATAATTAGACCCGGCAGCCTGTTTTAACCAGACGGGAGAAACCATATCCTGAAATAAACCGTTAAAATTTAGATAGAGTTTACCCTCATTAACAAAGAATGACTCAGACCACGGAAGCCGAACGCCTGAATTCCAACGGCGCACCGGCCGAATCACCGAGTGTCGGACCACTACGTTCCGTTGACCACCTCGACCCCAAACAGTTTATTATTATTAAAGGGGCGAAAGTACATAATCTAAAAGGAATTGACGTTGCCATACCCCGCAACAAATTAGTTGTGCTGACCGGGTTGTCGGGTTCGGGCAAATCGTCGCTGGCGTTCGATACGTTGTTTGCCGAGGGCCAGCGCATGTATGTCGAAAGTTTAAGCAGCTACGCCCGGCAGTTTCTGGGCCGGATGGAAAAGCCCGAGGTCGAATACATCAAAGGTGTGTCGCCGGCCATCGCCATCGAACAGAAAGTATCGACCCGCAATCCGCGCTCAACCGTTGGTACGTCGACCGAGATTTACGATTACCTCAAATTGCTCTTTGGCCGGGCGGGCATTACGTATTCGCCTGTGTCGGGTCTCGAAGTCCGCAAGGACACGGTGACGGATGTTGTAAATTTCATGTACGAATACGAGGCCGGGCAGCGCGTCATGGTTATGGCCCCGCTGCGCGTTCGCGAAGGACGGACACTGGCCTACGAACTCAATATCCTGCTTCAGAAAGGCTATACGCGTATCGTTGCCGATGGCCAGGTTTTGCAAATTGAGGATGTTTTGGAAGAGGAGGAAAGGAGAAAGGGAGGAAAGGAGGAGAGTACGTCAAAAACTCCTCTCCTGCCTTTCTCTACTGATCTCGAAATCCTGGTTGACCGGGGAACGGTTCTGTATGATGAGAGTGGACAGCCCGATGAAGATAATCAGTACCGCTTTTCCGACTCCGTACAAACGGCTTTCAGCGAGAGCGACGGTTCCTGCCGGGTCGATATTGTCGGAAAAGAATCGCGTATTTTCTCGGATAAGTTTGAGTTGGACGGGATTGTGTTCGAGGAGCCGAGCGTTAATCTCTTCACCTTCAATAATCCGTACGGAGCCTGCCGCCGGTGCGATGGGTTTGGTAAAGTGCTGGGCATCGACCCGGATCTGGTCATTCCCGACAAAAATCTGTCGGTGTTTGAAGGAGCCATTGCGCCGTGGCGGAGTGAGAAGATGAGTGAAGAGTTTCTGAAACCGCTGCTTAAAAATGGCATCCGCTTCGATTTCCCGATTCATCGGCCCTATAAAGAACTGACCACCGCTGAGCAGGAACTCCTGTGGGCCGGAAATACATATTTCGACGGCCTGAATGCTTTTTTTGTTTACGTCGAAAGCCAGACATTCAAGGTGCAGTACCGCGTAATGCTGTCGCGCTACCGGGGCAAAACGACCTGTCCTGAATGCCGGGGTTCGCGGCTGCGCAAAGATGCCGCTTACGTGAAAGTGGCGGGCAAGAGCATCACCGATCTGGTGTTGCTGCCGCTGACGCAGGTGATGGCGTTCTTTCGGGATCTGGAGTTACCTGCTCACCAACAGCAGATTGCGAACCGGATACTGATCGAAATTCGTAACCGACTTGATTATATGGAGCGTGTCGGTCTGGGTTATCTGACCCTCAATCGCCTGACAAACTCGTTGTCGGGTGGTGAGTATCAGCGCATTAAACTCGCTACGTCGCTCGGGTCGGCCCTTGTTGGCTCCATGTATATTCTGGACGAACCGAGCATTGGTCTGCACCCGCGCGATACCCGGCGGTTAGTGAGTGTGCTGCAATCTCTCCGCGACATGGGCAACACGGTTATTGTTGTTGAGCATGAAGAAGAAGTCATGCGTGCCGCCGACCAACTCATCGACATTGGCCCCGACGCCGGTACGCTGGGCGGGCATCTGGTGTTTCAGGGGACATGGGAAGATATTATGGAAGAAGGAGGAAAGGGAGAAAGAAGGAAGGAAGATGCGGACCAACGTGGAGCGGCCCTCCTCCCTCTTCCCTTTTCTTCCCACACCCTCGATTTCCTGACCGGTCGGGAAACCGTTCCCGTACCGACGTTTCGGAGGAAAGCGACCAACTTTATCGAACTGAAAGGCGCACGGGAGAACAACCTGAAAGATGTCGATGTGCGGTTTCCGCTCAACACGCTTACCGTCGTGACGGGCGTGTCGGGTTCGGGAAAGAGTACGCTCATCCGGAAGGTGTTGTACCCGGCCCTGATGCGGCAACGGGGCGAAGGTTCCGAAGAAACGGGCAAATACGATGGACTGAGTGGTTCTGTAGACCGCATTTCGGCGGTTGAAATGATTGACCAGAATCCTATTGGAAAATCGAGCCGCTCGAACCCCGTTACGTATATCAAAGCGTACGATTATCTCCGGCAGGTCATGGCCGATCAGCCCGTTTCGAAATCACGCGCTTACAAGCCAAGCCACTTTTCATTCAACGTGGATGGTGGCCGCTGCGAGGTTTGCCAAGGCGAAGGCGAAGTGAAAATCGAGATGCAGTTTATGGCCGATATTTACCTTAAATGCGAAGGATGCGGAGGCAAACGGTTCAAGCAGGAAGTGCTGGAAGTTGCGCTTCACGATAAAAATATATCGGACCTTCTGGATATGACTGTTGATGAGGCTATCGCTTTCTTCCGTAAAGTCGAACCGAAAATGGCCGATAAATTACAGCCGTTGCAGGATGTAGGATTAGGCTATATCGGTTTGGGACAGTCGGCTAATACGTTGTCGGGGGGAGAGGCTCAGCGCGTAAAACTGGCTTCATTCCTCGGAAAAGGCAATCCGAACAAAGGCAGCACACTCTTCATCTTCGACGAACCGACTACCGGTCTGCACTTCCACGACATCCGCAAGTTGCTTTCGGCCATCAATGCCCTTGTCGATCAGGGTGACTCGGTGATTATTATCGAGCACAACATGGAGGTCATCAAAAACGCCGATCACATCATCGACCTCGGTCCTGAAGGTGGCGAAACCGGCGGCTACGTAACGTTTACGGGAACGCCCGAAGACATGATAAAACTAACCGACGGAAACTACACGGCCCAGTATCTGAAAGGGAAAGTATAAGTAAGGTTTAGCTATCTGATGTAAAATGCCTTGCAGACAATCATCTGCAAGGCATTTTAGTTACTTTCGCGGTGGTTAACTATCCACTGTACATGTTCAGGTTTCCTAAATGGGCCATTCTGTCAATCGTTTGGCCGTTTTTTGCTGTTGCCCAACTCCAGATTTCGCATCCTATGCCGCGTTTAGTCGTTCAGCGCGGGACCGATGGCAATGGGCGGCTCTATTTGTCAGGTCGGTTCACGGGTGCTGTTGATCGGGTTGAAGCTCAGTTAACGCCCGTTGCACAAGGTCAGGGTGTGGCTACAGACTGGCAAACGGTGCAGACCAATCCAGCCAATAATCTGTTTCTGGGATACGTAACGGGTGAGGGCGGCTGGTATGTGCTCACGCTACGTACGCTTATTGGCAACACCGTTCTGGAGCAGGCTAGTGTGCAGCCGGTTGGTATTGGCGAAGTGTTCATCACCGCCGGGCAATCCAATTCTCGCGGGCTGGGTATTGGCGATAACGACCTCGGCACCAATACCGGCCGTGTCAACGCCATTGACTCCATCAACCATTATTATCCGCCATTACCGGCCCCACAGGCATTAATTTCTTCCGGCGATCCCTCGCCCGTGCCGCGCTACAAAGCACTGACCGCCGGGCGACGCATATTTCCGATGGCCGAAAGTTCGTGGGGATGGGGCGAACTGGGCGACTATATCGTCAATCGCTATAACGTACCGGTCGCTTTTTACGTGGCTGGTTGGGACGGTTCAACCATTGATAACTGGCAAAAAACAGCGAACGGCATCCCAACCTGTAATGCGTACTACTGCGTGGCTAACTGGCAAGATCTGCAACCCTATACCAACCTGAAAAACGTATTGAATTATTACGGGTCGATGGGGGGCGTGCGGGCCATATTGTGGCATCAGGGCGAATCCGAGAACGACGTAGCGAGTGGGGACATTCCTCAATATGCCAACCGGCTCAAAGAGGTCATTCAGAAATCACGACAGGATTTTGGTGGTCGTAATATACCCTGGATGGTGGCCCGTGCGTCGTTTAACGGAACAACGACGACACCGGCGGTGGTAACGCAGCAGGAAAATCTGATTGCGATGCCCGGACTGAACGTGTTTCAGGGGCCGTT